>CAZASO010000018.1:16599-24607 GCA_964487825.1 uncultured Gammaproteobacteria bacterium | reverse complement strand
CAGATGAGTCGCAAGACAGCGAGCGTAAGGTTGGCAGGGCTCTTAGAGCACAGATCAGAACAGTTAGGTAAGTCACTCCCAAAGCAAGATTAATCCCCTCAACGCTATAGTGAGGTATAAGTATTAGAAATATAAAACTAAGTAATTTGAGACTGCCATATAAGGCTCGCATAATACGACTAGAGCGTAGAAAGCTGTTACCAAGAGGCTTAGAGTGATGCCTAGAGTGGTAATCTACTATGAGTCCTCTAATAAGAAAGAAATAAAAGATCCAAAAAGGCAAGAGTCCGAGATGGGCAAAAAAATACCAGTAAGAAAGTTCAGTAATGCGATCTGTAAAAATATCTAGCTTTGCACCAAATTCTGTACATAGCTGCAATTTTCTAGCAATAATTCCATCAAGAGCATCTAGCCCTATGATGATAATACTTAGGGTGACAAAGATATAAGCATTATGGTTACTGAGATAGAGCCAAAAAGCAAATGGGATCAGAGCTACCCTAAAATAAGAGATTAGGTTAGGAAGATTGAAATAATCAGTTTTCATGCGAAGAGCTTAGGTCTGGTCTGAGTTTGGATGCTTCACGCAAATAGATGTGCCTGATTTCGGATTTGTTTTTGTTGGAATAGCATTGTATGAGAATTCTGATACATCTTGGTAACATGCCAAGAATAGTTGCTTCTTGTGAGGTGAAGAAAGGTAGATCATTCCAAGCAAAAGCAGTTCGAATAGCGGCAGAAGGATTAAGGGACTGAAGGTCTTCTGTTACGGTTATGAAAATTGTAATAATGTCTTCAGGCTTGAGATCATTCTCTCGAATGATGCTGCTGACTAATTCCACGCAGGCACCGCGTATTTCTTCAGCCTTGTCTTGGCTAACACTAATGGCTCCTCGAATAGCTCTCTCTTGCACTTAGTTTATTATAACCACTATGCGTATAGCTGTCTTATTACTACAGATGGGAGGACCTTCGAGCTTAGATGAGGTTCAAAGTTTTTTATATAATCTTTTTAGTGATGAATATATAATCCAGCTACCTTCCTATCTAAAACCTTTTCAGTCTCAATTGGCAGACTTTATCTCTAAACGAAGAAGCCCTAAGGTTCAAAAACTTTATGCAGAGATAGGAGGAGCTTCTCCTATTTTGTTTGAGACTCAAGCGCAAGCCAAAGCTTTGGCTAAATATCTCAATCGAGAAAGCAGTCCAGATGAGTATTTGAGTTATATAGCAATGCGATATTCCGAGCCTCGGCTTGAAGAAACTTTGCAAGAGATAGAGAAAGACTCTATTGATCAACTGATAGTTTTGCCTCTCTATCCTCAATATTCTTTGGCGACTAGTGGTTCTAGTATCCTAGAGTTTCGGAAATTAATAGCCCAAAGTAAGTTAAAGGCAATCCCTATTCGGTATATAGAGTCTTGGTATGATGCTGCGGACTTTATCCAGCTTATTGTACAGCGCATCCTGACTGAGTTAGAGGCTTTGGAGTCAGAAGGAGTTTCGCATCCAGCCAAGGTACATATATTGTTCTCGGCTCATGGTTTGCCAGAGGCTTATATCCGAGCAGGTGATCCATATCAAGCACAAATTTTAGAGACAGTTAAATTAGTAATGGGTCGCCTACCTCTTTATCGTTATAGCTTGGCTTATCAAAGTAGAGTTGGACCAGTGAAATGGCTAGGACCTTCTACTG
Source organism: uncultured Gammaproteobacteria bacterium (assembly GCA_964487825.1). GTDB lineage: Bacteria > Cyanobacteriota > Vampirovibrionia > LMEP-6097 > LMEP-6097 > CAZASO01. The sequence continues at coordinate 22,911 of CAZASO010000018.1, read as the reverse complement.
ATAAGGAAATCCGCAGATTAGCGAAAGAGAGAGGTGAACGAAACCTCATAGTAGTACCTATAAGTTTTGTGGGAGATCACATAGAAACCCTTAGTGAAATTAATATTGAATATAAACACTATGCTTTGGAGCAAGGCATCGAGAGATTTAGGGTTACTCGCCTACCTAAGGCAAATCCACTGTTAATCAAGGCTTTGGCTGCTTTAGTTGTGCAAAATACTCGCAATGCGGTTTTGAAGGTATAGTAAAACCAACAAAGACTAAACTAAATTTTTACCGTAAATAAAATGACTGTCAATTTGAAAGACCTCACAAAAATCTTCAATCTCAGTCTCTGAGAGGCTTTGATTTTTAGCAATAAAATATATAGGAGCTTGTTTCTGAATATAAGATTGAAAATCATTTGCTTTGAGGATTTTGATGTTTTTTATTTGTTTGGCATAGAATTTGAGACTGGGAGGGATAGCCTCTACTGCGACAAGTTCGGCATATTCTGGGACATTGCGAGCAAATAAAACCAGATTGGATTGTTGTTGATTAATGTAAGGTTCTACGATCAGAGTTTGGAAGCCTAGTAAAAGGACAGCACTAATCCCAATAGCATAAAGGCTTAGTTTAGGTGCTTCGTGAAAAAACCAAGAAGCCAGAATTATGCTCATAGGGCTATAGATGTTTACGATATAAGCAGAGTCATTGAGGCTCAGAATGAAGACCAAGCTTGCCCAAACACAAGAGAGTAATAATAGTGGGTTTGGAATAAATAATGATTTGGCTGCGAGCATTGGGCGAATGATATCCCAGAGTATGCGAGGTAAGAATATTAACCAAGGCAAAAAGCCAATTAAGACCAATAGTAAATTAGGCAAACTATGGATTTCTACTATAAAGCTTTCTGGGACTGCTTTAGAGAGATATAGGAAGGGCAACAAAATGATAGCTGAGATACTAAGTTCTTTGCGATATTCCTGAAGAAAATTCCAGAGATTGTTTTGCAAGACCAAAAAACTGAGAATGATACTTAAGATGAGTAGCCCAGCGCTAACCCCATGTAGTCCTGTCGCAAAGCCACTAAAGATGCTACTTAGATAAAAATAGTTTTTGTAGTTGGGTCCCAAGCAAGACCTATAGAAAAATAAAATTGCAGCAGAAACGCAGAGATTGAGAGGCATGTCTACTAGTGCCAAATGTCCGCTTATGAAAAATCCTAGAGAGCTTAATAATATGCCAGCGGCCAAGGGTTTGTGCTGCCAAGCTATCAAAACTAATACCAAAGCGGCAGATAGACTAGATGCTGTACGAGCACTAAATTCATTTAGACCAAATAGACTAAGCCCCAGATTCTCTGTTAGATATGAGAGAAACTCAGCTTCGGCATCTAATAAATAGTAAGAACCTAGTCTAAACACTAGAAGAAAAACAGCAAGAATACAGAGTATCCATGAGGCTTTGAGGCTCAAGAATTGCTGGAAAGAACCGATAGATTTATCTGTAGCACTATTCACTTCTAGTGTATATTCTAAGTTATGGTTATCAGTTGTTCAATAAGCTCCCAAATCTCTATAGAAGCTAGCTCTGTTTTTCTTAGTGATTATTCTAAACCTAAGCAAGGGGAGTATTTGTTTTGCTATAGAGTATCTATAACTAATAACAGTGACAGGGCTGTTCAGCTTATGTCTAGGCATTGGATTATCATTGACTCCAACTCTCGTCGTGAAGAAGTCGTTGGCGACGGGGTTCTAGGCAAGCAGCCTAGGCTTCAACCTAGAGAGAACCATACATACTATAGTTTTTGTAGTCTCAAGACTAATTTTGGGACCATGGAAGGCAAATATTTTTTTGTAGATGATGAACAGAATGAGTTTAGTGCAAATATACCTAGATTCTATCTATCCAACAATCTTAATCAGTTTGAAGCCAATGCCTTCAGGCGAGGTGCTATTGTGCAACACAAGCACGAGCCTCTCAGGGGGCTTATCGTAGATTATGATATGTACTTCCTAAATGATGAGAAGCTTTATTTATCAGACCCCCGCTTGGCTGCTAAAGACAAGCCTTGGTACTATGTTTTAGTAGATAGTATGAAAAGCATTGCTTATATAGCCCAAGAACACTTGGAGCTTAGTGAAGACAAATCAGAAATAACACATCCTCTATTAGAGTTCTTTTTTGATAGTTTCGATGGAGAGTCCTATCTTCGAAATGAGAGAACATGGCAAGACCTAAAGATCATCTAGGCATACTGATAAGCGAGTTTTCTAAATCTTTTGCTCATAAGTTTCCACATATAGACTTTAGTTTCGAACTCAGCTCTAGCTGCTGCGATCTTAGTTTCGATATCATGAAGATCTAGTTTTTTCTGTTGATTGCGTCTAGTTTCTTCGTAATGATTGCGAAGCTCAGAAAGCTTACGCGCAGTAGCCTCTACGCCTTTGCGAATACGGACCAAAGTTCTAGTAGGCAACCTTAGCTCAGGTAATGACCACTGCATAGCAAATTTTTTGCTGAGTGCTTTTTCTTTCATTTGGATGCGTTTGCGAATTATAATCTCAGCTCTTACTCTAACTAGGTGGGAAGTTAAACCAAGGACAGAAAGCCCATAGATAAGCCATTTGGTAGGGTCAAAATCATAAACACGAACACCATTACGATAGTCAGAAGGAAATTCATGGTGAAAATTATGATAGCCTTCTCCAAAAGTCAAAATGGCTGCAAACCAATTATCACGAGCACTGTGGCTATCACTGTAAGTTTGACGACCAACACAATGGGCTAATGAGTTAATAAGGAAAGTAGAATGATGGTTAACGACAGTTCTTAAGAAACCAGCGATCAATAAGCCACCCCAGAAATCTTGCCAGAACAGACCACCAAGAGCAGCTGGTACTAAGAAACCAAATATTACGGCTAGACCTACCCAATAGCGTTGTTGAAACATTACCAAGGGATCTGCCATGAGGTCTTGTTTGCTGATATTCGCTTGAAGTTGGTCGTCTTGTTTGAAAAGTAGCCACCCAAAATGAGCCCAAAAGAAACCACGATTAATACTGTAAGGGTCTTTGGCATTATCATCTACATAATGATGATGTATACGGTGGTCTACAGACCAGTGTAGAGCTGAGCCCTGTAGGGCACAGGCTCCAAAAAGCAAGAAAAAAGCTCTAACCAATGGATGAGCTTGATAGGTTCTGTGAGAAAAGAGCCGATGATAACCAGCTGTAATACTAAGTTCACAAAAAACAGCATAGACAGAGGCAAGAATAATAGTGCTGTAGTTAAAATGGCCATTATTAAGCCACCAATAAAGCCCAAAGCCAGCAATGAGCGGGCTTAACAGTAAATAACCCGTGTTGTACCAATTAATTTTATTTAGATCAAGCATAGCTCCATTCTACCCTGAATATGTATTTAGAGTATTTAGCAACAGTGTATTTATTATTGGGATAAGATGAGAGGGTGGTTTCGAAAAGAGACATTAAGATAGCCTTTACTGGAGGGGCTACGGGGGGGCATATTTACCCGAATCTAGCGGTGGCAGCGGCTTTGAGGGATTTATACCCGCAGAGTAAATTTTATTATTTGGCTCATCCAGACAAGTTAGAAGCTAGGCTTTTAAGCAATCCTGAGCTAAAAGATGATAAAGATTTTAGCTACAGTCAGTATATAGAGTTTATCCCTATTAAAGGGCAGGCACTTCCTTCTTTGAGGCATTTAGGGCAGTTTTTGGCTTGGTTTTGGGGTTTTTGGCAGGAGAGCAAGAGGGCTAAACAAGCCTTACTGACTCATGAGATAGATTTGGTGTTTGGGACTGGTGGTTATATTGCTGGCCCAGTTTTTGCTGCGGCTCTTTTGCTGGCTAGGCCTTATATACTTCACAATCTAGATGCTCATTTGGGTTTAGCTAATAGAGTTTTTCTTCGTGGAGCTAGATTTTTGAGTTTGGCTTTTGTGTTGAAGGAGTTTCAGCAGAGAGATTCTCACAAAGTCAGGTTAATTGCAAATCCAGTCTCAAGTAAATTTTTTTGCAGTGATAAATCTTTTAATCCAAGGCACATCAAAATCCTAATTACAGGAGGTAGTCAGGGAGCGGCTTCTATTAATCAAGCGGTGGGTCACGCTTTGGCGAGATTGTCTAATTTAGCTAAAGACTCTTGTCGTATTAGCATCAAACATATAACAGGAGAAGCCAACTATGAACAATATCTGCATGATTATTTGGGTGGAGATGTCAGCAAATATCAGACAGAGTATTTTGATTATGAGCCTATTGCTTATAGCCACTCTATGCCAGAACTCTGTCACTGGGCGGATTTGGCCTTATGTCGCTCCGGAGCGATGACTATAGCAGAGATGGCAGCTGCTAGAGTTGTGCCTGTATTTTTACCCTTAGCTTCTGCTGCTAATGACCATCAGTACAAAAATGCAGCTATCTTACTTGAAGCAGGGGCTGCTTATGTTTTTAGGTTAGAAGCAGAGGCTTTGGATGCTCTAGAATTTTTGGTCCATCAACCAGATCGAATACTTGAGATGAGAAATAAGCTGGGGGCTTTTGCTAATCCAGATGCCGCAAAACAGCTCGCCAAGCTGATTCTGGAGGCTTTGGATTTAGATTAGACTTCTTGCGCCAAGACAGAGGTGCGAGCTCTAAGCGAGACGGGTTCTTTGTAGGGCATGCGCAGAATAGCAAAGCGAGCAGCTTCTGCTGATAGTTGAGAACTAATTTCAGGAGCTATCTTGAGGAAGACATTGGCACCACCACCATGAGCATGTTCACTCATTTTGATTTGAGAAGGTCTCCAAGTAGAAGATTGGGCTGAAAGCCAGTGATCATCAGGGTGTCCAGCATAATAGACTTCGGGCAAAACAAACTTATAATTACCATCAGGGGAGATTAATTCTAAATTATCACCTTTGTCTAGGCGGTTTTTGACTTCGAGTTCAGCTATAGCTGTTTCAGGATTGTAGCGGACGATACGAGCAGCATATAGATGGCTCTGAATGCAGTGGTCTTTTTCAAACTCTTGAGCAGCGGCTTTTGCGTTCCTAGCATAAAAACCGGGGATAAAACCACGGTTAGCTGTAGAGCTAAGTTCATCTAGTGCCCAGCGCCGAGTTTCAGGATCCAGTCTCTGACCAGCTTCTAGCTTGTCTAGTGCACGGCGATAAGCCCTTGCTACTATGGAAGCATAGTATTCAGTTTTGTTGCGTCCTTCGACTTTGAAACTAATTATGCCAGCGTCTTTTAGTTCTTCGAGATAGTCTAGAGCACAGAGGTCTTTGGAGTTCATGATGTAAGTACCATACTCATCTTCGTCTATTTCCATTTGCTCTCCAGCTCTTTCTTTTTCTTCGAGACTGAAATCGCCAGCAAGTTCTATATAGTTGGAGACGACATCATCAGGGGTATGTAGCAGAGTTTCTAACTCTGTATCTGAGAATTTGGTTCTGAGTTCCTCATCACTAGAGAGTCCTAGCTGTTCTTTGAGAGTTTCTTTGCGGAAAGCCGCTTGGTCATTGATGTTGAGCTTGAAGCCCCATCTGCAGGTATGGGAGCAGGTTCCTTGGTTGGCATCTCTGTAATTCAGGTAATTGGATAGCAGGCAGCGTCCTGAATAAGCCATGCAAATAGATCCATGGACAAAGGCTTCTAGTTCTATGTCGGGTACTTGTTCGTGTATTTCTTTTATCTCTGCGACATTGAGTTCTCTAGCTAAGATGACTCTTTTGACTCCATAGTCTCTCCAAAACCTGACTTGAGCCCAGTTGGTATTATTGGCTTGAGTAGAGAGATGTATGTCTATCTCTGGATGTCTTTCTTTGGTCATTGCTATAAGACCGGGATCGGTCATAATAAAAGCATCTGGCTTGAGAGCGGACATCTCATCTATAGCCTCCATAAAACCGCGAATTTTATTATTGTGAGCGTAAATATTACAGGTGAGATAAATCTTCTTGCCTTGAGATTTAGTGTAATTTACCGCCTCAGCGACAAGATCTATATCAAAAAATTCATTTTCTCTAGCTCTCAGGCTATAACGAGGAACCCCTGCGTAAACCGCATCAGCACCATAAGCGATAGCGTATTTGATTTTCTCGAGGCTGCCCCCCGGCATTAATAATTCGTATTTATTGTTCATAATTGACCACTGCTTCCAAGGCAAAAGTCTATTGCAATTATGGCATATGCTAAGTCTCTATCTATGAAAATGGAGCGGGCGACGCGACTCGAACGCGCGACAGTCTGCTTGGAAGGCAGAAGCTCTACCAACTGAGCTACACCCGCTTAGGGCTTATCGGGTGCTTCCGCCTTCCAAG
>CAZASO010000018.1:0-16499 GCA_964487825.1 uncultured Gammaproteobacteria bacterium | reverse complement strand
TTGTTAGGCGCTTTTGCTGACGCAAAAGCTGGTCTACCAACTGAGCTACACCCGCTTAGGGCTTATCGGGTGCTTCCGCCTTCCAAGCTGCTTGGAAGGGCTCCTTGTTAGGCGCTTTTGCTGACGCAAAAGCTGGTCTACCAACTGAGCTACACCCGCAAAATCCTTAATTAATTATAGCAAGATTCCAAGCGTTGATATAACTCTTTTAGTTCTTGGAGATAGAGAGGTAAATGTGAGTAGAATATCTAAAATTTGAAACCAATCTTTATCATTAGAGTAGTCTATTTCTGGACACCATTGAGTTCTTTGATTTTATCTAGGAATTTGTAATTTAGCATTACTCAGGTCTAGGCAAGTTTAGTCTAGATTGGCGAGACTAGGTTTTACCATGTCTTCTGGTTTTACCCAAGCATCAAAATCTTCAGCACTTAGATAGGCTAGGCTTATAGCTGCTTCACGCAGAGTGCTACCTTCGTGGTGGGCTTTTTTGGCAATCTCCGCTGCTTTGTCATAGCCTATATGTGGATTAAGGGCTGTGACTAACATCAAAGAATTATCCAGATTGCGTTTGAGTTGTTTGTGATTAGCTTCTATGCCGACAATACAATTAGTCCTAAAAGAATCTGCGGCATCAGCAAGTAATCTAACTGAATGTAAAAAATTATGAATAATCACTGGTTTGAAAACATTGAGTTCGAAATGACCATTCATGCCAGCGACATTGATGGCGACATCGTTGCCTATGACTTGGGCGCAGACCATAGTCATAGCCTCACATTGAGTGGGATTAACTTTGCCGGGCATAATGGACGAACCGGGTTCATTGGCTGGGAGATTCAGCTCGCCTATCCCAGAGCGAGGCCCAGAACCCAGTAAGCGAATGTCATTGGCGATCTTCATGAGAGAGACCGCTATGGTTTTGATGGCTCCATGAGCCATCACCAAAGCATCGTGAGTAGCGAGAGCCTCGAATTTGTTTGGGGCGGAGACGAAAGGTTGCCCGCTCAACTCAGCTATCTTTAAAGCCACTCTCTGAGCGAATTCTGGGTGAGCGTTAATGCCAGTACCAACAGCTGTAGCACCTAAGGCTAGTTCATAAAGATCTGGCAAAACTAGTTTGATGCGTTTGAGGCTTTGGCTAAGTTGTTGTGCATAGCCAGAAAATTCTTGACCTAAAGTTAGAGGAGTTGCATCCATCAGGTGGGTGCGACCGATTTTGACTATATTTTCGAATTCTTTGGATTTGGCTTGGAGAGCGAGTTCTAGCTCCCGGAGTTTGGGTAGTAGATCTCTAGAGAGAACTGTAACAGCTGCTATATGCATAGCTGTAGGAAAACTGTCATTGGAGGATTGAGATTTATTTACATCATCATTGGGGTGTATTGGTTTTTTGGAGCCTAGCTCTCCGCCACTAATCTCTATAGCTCTATTGGAGATGACTTCATTTACATTCATGTTGGATTGAGTTCCAGAACCAGTCTGCCAGACGACTAATGGAAAATGATCATCGAGTTGACCAGCCATAACTTCTTCTGAGGCTTTGGCTATGAGTTTGCTTTTGTCTGGAGAGAGTAGACCTAGGTCTGTATTCACGAGAGCTGCTGCTTTTTTGAGAAGACCAAAAGCCCTTATCACTTCTATGGGCATTTTGTCTGCGCCTATCCTGAAATTCATAAGGGATCTGGCGGTCTGTGCACCATAGTATTTATCGCAGGGGACTTCTATTTGTCCCATACTGTCTTTCTCTATTCTGTAACTGTTTTTAATACTCATTTTCATCACATTCTAACACTAGAAGTTCTATTTCTTTTGCTACAATTAAGCCCTAGTTTATTTTATGCAGACCACTACAGATAGAGTCATGGGGACAACTCCAATCCAAGAAGAAAGTCTACACACCAATAAGGAAAGCAAAAAACAAAAAATCCTCATAGTTGAGGATGAGGCTCAAATCATGCGCTTGATTGAGCTTGAGCTTAAATACGAAGGCTATGATGTGCATACTGCTGTGGACGGGCAAGAAGCTTTGCGCAGAATTAAAGAAGTTCAGCCAGATTTGATTTTATTGGATTGCATGTTGCCTCAACTTTCAGGCGAAGAAGTCTGTCGCAAGATTAGAGAGAATGCAGATGAGACACCCGTGATCATGATCACGGCCAAAGACAATATAGAAGACAAAGTCAAATGTCTAGATTATGGTGCTGATGACTATTTGACCAAACCTTTTGCTACCGAAGAATTACTCGCAAGGATTAGGGCAGTTCTGCGCCGTAAACCTATATCTCAGGCTGGGACTTTGGAGTACGAAGACTTGTGGTTAGACCAACTCAATCGCCAAGCTCGTCGTGGAGATATGGAGCTAGAACTTCGCAGTAAAGAATTTTCTTTGTTGAGAGTTTTTATGATGTATCCAGAAAAATATCTAAGCAGAGAGTTTCTCTTCAATAAAGTCTGGGGTTATGATTTTATCGGCGAGAGTAATGTTATCGAGGTTTATATCCGCTATTTGCGCTCGAAGCTCAAAGAAAAAAAATATGGCAAACTCATACACACCAAAAGGGGTGAGGGTTACATGCTAAGTTCTAAAGAGACTGTTTAGTGGATGTCGCATCAGAACCTTGTTTTTTGGCGTGCCCTTAATAACAAAACTCCGATTAGAATAGCTGCTAAGCAGAGTAGACTTGCTGCTGGAAAACCAAAGAGCATTAAACTGTCAGTGCGAATGTTCTCCAAGACTAATCTCAGAGAGGAATACAAAATCAAATATAAGCCTATGATTTGTTGATCTTGGAGCTTATAAAAAAGCCGCCAGAGTATTAGGAAAATAATTAGATCCCCGATAGATTCATATAAGAACGCAGGGTGATGTAAAAGACCAGTATGGCTGATATATAGTCCCCAAGGGAGATTGCAGGCTTTACCAAAAGCTTCTTCGTTGAAAAAATTACCCCAGCGACCTATAGATTGAGCTAGAGGTAGTATGCAAGTCAAGATGGCTAGTTTGTGAAGATAGTCTTGGGGAGAGCTTTTGTTGATGTATCGATCATAGATATAAGTTCCGATGAAGGCACCAATAAGTCCCCCCTGAATACTTTGACCACCTAACCAGATTTGAGGAATCTCTATAAGATGTTGACTAAAATATTCTGCATTGAGCAAAACAAACCAAGTCCTTGCTCCTAGGATGCCACTTGCTAAAGCGACAATAGCAAAATTGTCGAATTCTTGTTTTGTTTTATTTGTAGCAAGCTGATTTTTAGGCGCAGTGTTAATAAGTTTATTTGCAAGAAGCAGTGTCACTATAAAAGCGCAAGCGATCATAAGTCCGTAGTATCGGATTTTGATGGGACCTAGGTCTAATAAGATGGAGCCGGGAGAGCGAAACCAAGTCTCAGACTCTAGGAGAGCTACTGTTAGGATCATAAACACCATCATCCATTATAAGGACTTTTATGGTTTTGACTAGAATCCAAAGATCTAGCAAAACATTGGAATGTAAGGCATACCAAACATCAAGCTCTAAGCGTTTTTCGTAGGGTATAGAGTTTCTGCCATTGACTTGAGTCCAACCTGTGAGACCCGGTTTAACATTGAGTTTGAGTTTTTCTTGCTCATTAAAATGTTTGACTTGGACAGGTAGGGCGGGTCTCGGTCCCACTAGGCTCATATCTCCGAGTAGGACATTTATTAGCTGAGGAGTCTCATCTAGACTGCTTTTGCGCAGGAACCTACCTAATCTAGTGATACGAGGATCTGTTGCTGAGCTAGCTAGTGTATTGGGATCAGAATCTATCAGCATAGATCTAAATTTGTAACATTTGAATTCTTTGCCATTCAAGCCACTTCTTGTGTGTATGTAAAATATAGGCCCCTTAGAGTCTAGTTTGATGAGGATGGCTATAGCTAACCAGAATGGCAAAATAAATATCAGAGCAGGAAGACTAAGACTGAGATCTAAAATTCTTTTGACAATGGAGTTAAATTTTAGCCACATTGTTTCATTTTAACCTGCTATGGAAAAAGAGCTTTGATCTGCTTGAGAGTCTCTTCATAAGGCACGCTTTCGTTGATGCTTTGTTGCAGGAATTTATCTATTCGAGGTTTCATGTTGATAGTAGCGTCTATCATAGGACTACTACCTTTTTCGTAGGCCCCAATATTGATGAGGTCTTCATTCTCATTATAGATAGCCATGCTATTGCGAAGTTCTCCTGCAGCTTTTTGGTGTTTGGGGTCTGTGATCTCTGTAAATAGACGACTCACGCTACCCAGAACATCTATGGCTGGATAGTGATTGCGAGTAGCGATACGACGAGACAGGATAATGTGTCCGTCTAAGACACCCCGAGTAGTGTCTGCTATGGGCTCATTCATGTCATCACCTTCGACTAGAACTGAGTAAATGCCAGTGATAGAGCCATGTTCAGAGTTGCCTGCTCTTTCTAGTACCCTAGGGATAAGAGAAAAAACACTGGGTGTATAGCCTTTCATTGTGGGAGGCTCACCAACAGCGAGTCCTACATCCCTAGCTGCCATTGCCATTCGAGTTACGCTATCTACCATTAGCAGAACTTTTTTACCTTGATCTCTAAAATACTCAGCGATAGTAGTTGCTGTAAGCAGACATTTGAGACGCATCATAGCAGGTTGGTCTCCAGTTGCTATAACCGTTACAGATCTTTTGATGCCTTCTTCTCCCAGACTTGCTTCTATAAAATCTTGAACCTCACGACCCCTCTCACCTACTAGAGCTATCACATTGACATCAGCTTCTGAGTAGCGAGCTATCATACCCATGAGAGTACTTTTACCTACTCCAGATCCAGCGAACAAACCCACTCTCTGACCGCGTCCTAGCGTGAGAGTCCCATCTATGGTTTTGACACCAGTAGAGAAAACTTCTGTAATCCTAGGTCTACCATAAGAATCAGGAGGTTTTTGTTCTATATCTCTCCACTCATGATAGACAGGAGCTGGCTTGTGGTCCAAGGGCTCACCGATGGCATTGATAACTCTTCCCAATAGTTCATTAGAGAGTCCAACCTGAAAACTTTTGCCACTTGGAATAACTTTGCAACCCTGAGAGACACCTTTGCCATCTTCTAGTAAAAGCAAGAGACAAACTTCTCCTCTGAAACCCACAACTTCTGCTGTTTTATTTACTCCTGCTGCTGTCGTTATATGACAGACTTCTCCTATCATGGCACCGGGTAATTGAGCTTCAAGTAGTAATCCTACGACTTTGGATACATAGCCTTCCCAAGCCCTAGTCTCCAAGCCATGAAGAGCCTCCTTGGCTTTTGCAGCGATGCTTGAAGCGCGCTTTTTGAAGGTGCTAGGTTTATCCATCTAATTAATATTAGACCCAGAAAACCGATGTCTCTAGACTAGAGGGAAATATTCTATATGATCACCGTCTATACTAACAATGGCTTTTTTGCCGTCTGCTTGAAGTTTATGACCTTTGAGGGTTCTTTTTTTGTGACCGTATATCTTGCCGATATTAACTTTCTTGACTTTGCTGTTTGGGAAGAACTTAGCAAAAGCTTCTTTGACATGATTTTTAGTGGCCCAGTTGGGGATCTTAAAAGTATATTTTTGGAGTTTGCTAACTTGAGAAGTGCTTTTCTCTGTGATGATTGGTTTTTCTAGAACTTCTTGTAGTGAATGTGCCATTTATTGGACCTCCTTGGAGCCGACTCTGTTATTGACTCTGGCTTGAGTGGCTTCTATAGCAGCTTGTGTAAACACTAAGTGGCGAGCCTTGAGAAGGTCATGGACATTGAGTTCCAGCTCACTGATGAGTTTGACATTCATTAGGTTGGCTGCCGCTCTACGATTGGCTTCTAGGCAGGGGTCTTGAGAGGAGACAATGAAAAGTATAAGCTGACCATTGGGAGAGATATTGCTTGCGATAGCAGCAAGGTCTTTGGTTTTGGCAGAGCTAATCTGAAGATCTTCAATGACAGAAGCTCTCTCTTCACGGATAGCAAGGTTAATAGCAGAGACTAGGGCTAAGATTTTTTCTTTGGAGTTCATGCTCTTAAGCCAGTTGCGACCTTTGAAGCTTCCACTAGCTCTAGGACCATGCATAACACCGCCACCTTTCCAGAGAGGAGAAGTACGGCTACCTGCTCTTGCGCGGCCTGTGCCTTTTTGTTTCCAAGGTTTGGCCCCACCACCACGAACTTCACGGCGGGTTTTGCTATGAGCAGAACCTTGTCTAGCATTAGATAGTTGGAGTATTTCTGCTAGATAGAGAAGATGGGTATTGGGTTCGGCATCAAAAAGACTAGGAAGAGTAGTTTTACTCTGAGTCTTGCCAGTTTTATCAAGTAGTGCTAATTCAGCCATGGGACGGCTTAATATCCTAACATTATTGGTTAAAAAGCTTAGCTTTGAATTTCTTAAGAGATTCTAAAAGCTCGGCAGTGCTCTTCTCATCTAGCGCAGTGCCTTTATCTAAGCTAGTTTTGAGCTCTTTTTGGTTGGAGGCAAAATAGCTAAACCACTCTTCTTTGAATTGAGTGAGTTTGGAGTTGTCTATATCATCTAGTATGGCGTTTTGACCAGCAAAAATAACAGAGACCTGTTCTCCTACAGTTAGAGGCTTGAATTGGTCTTGTTTGAGGATTTCTACTAGTTTTTGGCCACGACGGATTTGTTGTTGGGTAGCTTCATCTAGATCTGAAGCAAACTGTACGAAAGCTTCTAGTTCTCTGAATTGAGCTAGACCTAGACGGAGAGGTCCCGCGACTTTTTTCATGGCTTTGCTTTGAGCAGCACCACCGACACGAGAGACAGACAAGCCTACATTGATGGCTGGTCTTACGCCTGCATTGAACAAACTAGTCTCCAAAAAGATCTGACCATCTGTAATAGAAATTACATTGGTGGGGATATAAGCAGATACATCACCAGCTTGGGTTTCGATAATGGGCAAGGCTGTGATGGAACCCGCTCCACAAGCGTCACTCAGCTTACAAGCTCTTTCTAGTAAACGAGAGTGTAGATAGAAGACATCTCCGGGGTAAGCTTCGCGACCGGGAGGTCTTTTGAGGAGTAGCGACATGGCGCGGTAAGCCCAAGCATGCTTGGTAAGGTCATCATAAATAATAAGAACATGTTTGCCTTTTTCGAGAAAATACTCTGCGATAGCAACCCCAGCAAAAGGAGCGAGGAACTGCAAAGCAGAACTATCTGTGGAACCAGCATGAACTACTATCGAATAAGCCATAGCACCAGCACTTTCTAGTTTTTTGACGGTTTGAGCTACTGTGCTTTGTTTTTGGCCTATTGAGACATAGATACAGATAGGACGAGTCTCAGGGCTTTCGTTTTGTTGGTTCAGTATGGTGTCTATCGCAATAGCGGTTTTGCCGGTCTGTCTGTCACCGATAATAAGCTCACGCTGACCTCTGCCTATGGGGATCATGGCGTCTATGGCTGTAAGACCAGTCTGTAAAGGTTCATGAACAGATTTGCGTTTGATGATGCCCGGAGCGACTCTCTCAAGCGGCATGCGGCGATCCTCTCTGGGAGCGGGTTTGCTATCTAAGGGCTCACCTATAGCATTAAGAACACGACCTATACTCTCATCACTGACAGCGATAGAAGCCACTTGCCCAGTGGCTTTGACGGCTGTACCTTCTTGGATGCCGAGTCCCGGTCCCAAGAGAACTACACCCACATTATCTTCTTCAAGGTTGATGATCATGCCACGAGTACGCTCGGCGTCATCAAACTCTACGAGTTCACCGTTCATGGCTTTATCTAAACCATAAATACGAGCGATACCATCACCAATGCTAAGAACACTACCTTGCTCACTAGCTTGAATAGATTCTTGATATTGTTGGATTTGTTCTTTGAGAACTCTAGTAATTTCATCGGGTCTTATTGCCATAGAGACTTAATTCTAACATTTGCTAAAATTCTGGAAGAATTATGCCTTTGAAAATCCTTCTTAGTCTAGCTTTTTTATTTTCTTATAATCTCGCTCAAGCCTCAGATTTGGCTTTAGAGTCTCTTCCTAGTCCGCCTAGAAATTTGCGCACCAAGGTTCCAGCCAAAGTAGCCAAGATACTTCGCAATAAATGCGGAGATTGCCATTCCAATAGCACTATGTTCCCGCCCTATGCAGATTTGCCCATAATTAGGGATCTTATAGAGCATGATATCGAAGAAGGTCGTCGTTATTTCAATATGGAGACAGAGGTTTTCCTTAAAAGAGATAAGAATTTTTCTGGTCTTGAGGAAATTCCTATTGCGACTCTCAACCGCATAGAATCCGTTGTCCAAGCAGATTCTATGCCTCCCATACAGTATAAGATCGCGCACTGGGATAAAATCCTCAACCCTGATGATAGAAAAACTCTAATGGCTTGGGTGAGAGACTTGAGAGGAGATATCATTAAGCCTATAGCAGAGCCTTCTGAGCTTAGTTTGGATCCAGCCAAATTGGCTCTGGGAGAGGCTTTGTTCCACGACAAACGACTTTCGGTTGATGATAGTATTTCTTGTTCTAGCTGTCATAATTTATCTAAAGGTGGTACAGACCAAAGCCGCTTTTCTACTGGAGTTAAGGCTAATAAGGGACATATTAATTCTCCAACTGTTTATAACGCTGTCTACAATTTCAAACAATTTTGGGATGGTAGAGCGGCGACTTTGGCAGAGCAAGCTGCTGGACCCGTACATAATCCTATAGAGATGGCTTCTAACTGGGATCAAGTCAGCAAGAAGCTTTCGGCAGATCCTGAGATGCTGAAGCTTTTTGAAGCAGCTTATAAATCCAAAGAGATTAATGGAGAGAAAATAGCAGAAGCTATAGCGACTTTTGAAGAATCTTTAATCACGCCTTCTCGTTTTGACAAGTATCTCAGAGGTGATAACCAAGCTTTAAGTTCTGATGAAAAAAAAGGCTATGTTCTTTTCCAAAAACATAATTGCACGAATTGCCATTCTGGTCCCGGCTTGGGTGGTCAGTCTTTTGAGAAAATGGGTTTAGCTAAAGATTATTTCGCAGACAGAGTGGCTGGCTCTAATGGACTCCAGCAGATGCCTAGAGCCAAAGAAGACTACGGTAGATTTAATGTTAGCCGTAGAGAGTCAGATCGCTACAAATTCAAAGTACCTCTTTTGCGCAAACTCTCTAGTACTTTTCCATATTTTCATGATGGTAATGTGCCCAGCATCGAAGAAGCTGTGCGCATCATGGGCGATTATCAGCTCGGCAAAAAACTTAGCTCAGAAGATATTCGTTTGATTTCTAAGTTCCTGAAGGTGCTGTAGTTTTTGCAGCAGCATCTATTTTAATTTGTAGGGCTTTGATCTGATTATCGTAGGAGCTGAGTTGTTGTAATAGTCTAGGTACGGATCTGCTGGTTTTGGGCAAATTAGCTAATTGTTGTTTAAGCTTATCGCTTTGTGAAACTAAAATGCTCATAGTGTTTTGTAGTGGATCTTTGGGGGCGGAATTACTAGCAAGAGTCGTTGCTACTAGTTTTTTAGATTTAAGAATAGCGTCTACTTGTTTTAGGATATTAGCTTGAGCGCTTGCATCTAGCTCAGTGACTCCATTTGCAAGCATATGCTCTATGCTTTTGATTTTAATAAAAGTCTCTTTGTTTAGAGGAGCATTAGAGAGTTTAGCTAACTCCTCTGTAATTTTAGTGATTATGCCTGAGTCGTAGCCTTGTGATCTAGGGGTGACAGTTAGAAGATGACTGGTGATGCTACTACTAAGTCTCAGAATCTCGTCATGAACGAATTTCGCGATTTTGATCTCTAGACTAGTTCCAGTGCTGACATTCCTAGACTTTTCTTTTTTGTTGAGATCTATAGCAGTGTTAGCTAAGGTAACTCTGTTTTTATCGTCACTGCTTGCTGTAGATCGAAGGATTTTGCTGAAAGTGCTAAGGAAGAGGTCTCCAGCTTTGAGATCTATGTAGGAGTTGATTGCAGAAATATTAGAGTCTTCTTTACTGATGTGAGCTAAGCTGAAAGCCTCTAGACTTTGCGCACTAACACCTTTGTTAGCAAGTTCTATCAAACGCATTCTGGGAGCAGGTCCTATCCCATTGGCTGTTAAATTGATCAAGTAATTTATGGTTTTAGAGCCATTGCGAGACTTAGCTAAATTACCAAGAGACTCTTCAGAGAACATAGGATCTCCAAGGACTAGATCTATTTTGGAGCTTTGTTTTGAGGAGATTAGAGTATCTAAAATAGCTAATCTGCGATTGTGGTTCTTAGACACTAGGTCTACAAAAGAGCTAATAACAGAATCAGGTTTTTCTATACTTGTGTCTTTAAAGATACTAAGAAGCTTTTGAACTTGAGCATCAGTGTTCACTTTGTCTAGAGCGGCAAGAGTCGCATCGCTAGCCTTGTTCATAACAAGCTCAGTGTAAGCACTAAGCATAGTGTTAGATTTGCCAGTTTTAACTAGTTCAGCAAGCTTGGTGATTTTGCTAGCATCGGTAAGAGTTGAGAGACTTATAAGAAGCTCTAAGGCTTTTGGATTTTTGGTGGCGATACTAGCGTAAGCGCCAAGTACAGTATCTTTGGCTGTGACTCTAGTATTGTTGACCAGATCCATAAAATCTTGAATATAAGTATCTTTCAGTTTATCTAAAGCGGTGAAAGCCGCATCACTAGCTTTGCCTAGGGCAAGTTCAGTGTAAGCGCTAAGCATAGTGTTAGATTTATCAGCTTTAACTAACTCTGCAAATTTAGTAATTTTGGCAGCATCATTTAGTTTGGAGATTTGGATAAGCTGCTTAAGGGCTTCTGGGTTTTTGTTGGCAACACTAACATAGGCTACAAGTAGAGAGTTTTTGTTTGTGATGCTAGGATCTACAACTAGTTCTGCAAATGTGCTAATTTGAGAAGCATCTTTGAGTTTGGAAATTTGGATGAGCTGCTTAAGAGCTTCTGGATTTTTGTCAGCAATAAGACCATAAGCACTAAGTACAGTGTCTTTGGCTGTAATGTTAGGATCTTTGTATAGATCCATAAAAGCTGGAATTTGTGCATCTTTGAGTTTGTCTAAAGCAGTGAAAGCCGCATCGTTAGCTTTGCTCAGGGCAAGCTCAGTGTAAGCACCAAGCATGGTGTTCGATTTGCCGGCATTGATTAATTCTGCAAACTTAGTGATTTTGGCAGCATCTTTGAGTTTGGAGATTTGGGTGAACTGATTAAGAGCTTCTGGATTTTTGTCGGCAATAAGACCATAGGCACTAAGTACAGTGTCTTTGGCTGTGATGCTAGGATCTTTGTATAGATCCATAAAAGCTTGGATTTGTGGATCTTTGAGTTTGTCTAAAGCCGTAAAAGCCGCATCACTAGCTTTGCCTAGGGCGAGTTCAGTGTAAGCACTGAGCATAGCAGTAGATTTGCCGGCATTAACTAATTCTGCAAACTTAGTGATTTTGGTAGCTTCATTTAGTTTAGAGATTTGGATGAGTTGACTAAGGGCCTCTGGGTTTTTGTCAGCAATAAGACCATAGGCACTAAGTACAGTGTCTTTGGCTGTGATATTAGGATCTTTGTATAGATCCATAAAAGCTTGGATTTGTGGATCTTTGAGTTTGTCTAAAGCGGTGAAAGCCGCATCACTAGCCTTGTCTAGGGCAAGCTCAGTGTAAGCGCTAAGCATAGTATTGGATTTGCCAGCATTAACTAGATCGGCAAGTTTAGTAATTTTGGCAGCATCATTTAGTTTGGAGATTTTAATAAGATGGCTAAGAGCCTCTGGATTTTTGCTAGCAATACTAGTGTAGGCGCTAAGCACGGCATCTTTGGCAGGGATAGATGGGTCTCTAAGTAGACTTGTGAAACCATTGAGCAATGAGAGAGAAGAGTCTTGCCTCAAGAGTTGCTCATAAGCTTCTATATGTTTAGTTGGCTGGGTCTCACTTAGCAAGCTAGCGAAACTATAAAGAGCGAGCTCGCTCAAGTTGTTTTTGTCTTTTGCGAGGTTAGCAAAACGCAGCACATCGTCAGAGTCTAGTCCTTTGAGTAGAATGACACTATTTAGTACATTGAAAGCAGTCTTAGTAGTAGCTTGTTCTAAAAGAGAGACATAAGCTTGTTTGGCTTCTGTGCTAAGGTCGCTACGGTTTTTATTGATAAAAGTAGTCGCCGCTTGTTTGTTGGCTGGTGCTGAGCTAAGAGACGGAATGCTCTCTATGACTTCTTTTGAGGCACCACTTTCAATGAGCTGATCATAAAGTGCAGTATCTTTGTTATTTCTGATGAGAGTGAGATAGTTGCTGAGACTTGCTTCGGTGACGCCTTTGTTTAGAAGTATAACGAGATTGGCTTTGTGCTTGTCGCTAAATTTGGGCTCAATGGAAACAAATAAATTTTGAACACCGATAGAGATGCCTTTGGAAATTAGTAAATCTATGCTTAGAGAAGAAGCGAGGTCTAAAGAAGCAAGAAGCGCTTCTCTAGTAACTTTGACAAGACCCTCTGTCTCAAAATTAGGGTTAGCAAGGAAACCTTCTTTGCTTTCTCTTTTAACATCTTGAAAACTACCATCTGGCATTTTGATAGCCCAGCCACCTAGATTATTGTTGGCAGCAGGTGACCAAGCAAAAACACCCGCGCCAGCTTTAGAGCTTTTGTCGGCTAGACTTGAGTCAAGAAGCAGCTCGTAGTCCGTAGGAAAGTTTTGTTTATTGATTTCTTTAGCACTAGAGTCTATTTTTTTATCACCGATATTAATAGTCCCTGCGATAAAAGCTTTATTACCATCATCGATAACGATCCCGCTAGCAATACCGTCTTTAGAAGAGATGAAGATTTTAGTTCCGTCTGGCAGTATGAAGCTAGAATCAGACCCTATGTAAAAAGCATTATTGGAGAGGAAGTTTGGCAAACGAGGATCGTTTTCTGTAACACCAAGCTTTTGGTCTATTGTTGAAAGTAGTTGCCCTTGAGGATTTGCAATGCGCAGACCATTATCTCCAAAGGAAATTTGATAATTGCCTTGAGTTATAAAATTATATTTTTGAGAATTAGCGTTGATTCCACTAACAGAGCGTAGAGTGCTGCTGGTTAAACGCCCTTCAGTAATGGATCTTAGAGCTTCTATCTCATGGCTACTAACTTTGCCGTCTCCGTTGAAATCGAAATTTCTTTTAAGATCACCATCATCTTCATAGAAGGTTTTGATATTGGCTTTTAGAGCTTCCAGTCGGGTGCTAACTTTCTTGATTTCTTGTTCAGAGAGCCCATCTTTTTTGATGTCAAAATCAGTAAGTAAGTCTATATCTTTTTCGCTAAAAATATAGGTCCCGTTTTCTATTCCATCGAGATGTTCAATGTAATCACTTAGGGCTTTTTGCTTATTACTGAGGGAGCTAGTATTGATTGGATTTGAGGACATAGGGGGTTGTTGGGCTAGACATTTTCAGTAGCTTCAGAAGCTGCTTCGGCAGCTTGTATACTATTGATTCGTGCCTGTAAGTTAGCTATTCTTCTTAATATAGAAGTCGTTCTACGACTGCCTTCTGGGAGTGAACTCAAAGTGGCTTTAAGGTTTATGATTTTGCGTTCATAGGATGCGATTCTTTTTTCATTAATAGTGAGAGGGCGAGAGTTAGTGTTGTTGTCAGTACCTGGTATGGTGCTAATTGCAGGTCCAAAGCTCCTATTTATTTTTGCTTCCACTTGTTTCTTGATGGCTTCAATGCTAGCTGTGTCCACACTATCTATGTTTTTGGAGGACATATGTTTAGCTATTTCTAGCTGAGTTAGGGCTTCTTGTTTTGAAGCCGTGTTATCAATGAGACCTTTTAGGATGCCTGATATTCCTGTTGATACTTCTGTTTTGTATTCAACTGTGTTTTTATTGGGGGAGAGTAGATTAAAGAGAAGAGAATTAGTGAAATTTATAATTTCTCGGTTTGCAAACTGAGCTATCTTCACATCCCTTAATTCAACAGTAAGAAAAACCCTAGATTTCTCTAGTTGATTGAGTTCTAGGCTGTCTTTCGCTAGTTTAACTTTACTGATTTCTGCTTCAGAAGCTTTGCCTTCTAGGACTTTAGTATAAGTTTCCAAGAAAGCATCTTTAGCTCCTAAACTTAAGTAGTTATTGAGGATTTCTATTTGACTAGGATCGTTACTAAGCTGAGCAGTAGTGAAGGCTTTGAGGGTAATAGCGCTAGCACCTTTGCTTGCAAGATCTATTAGTTTATCCTGAGTGCTAATAGAGGCTACACCATTGATCATCAGTTTAGCTAAGCTGTCTAGGAGTAGCTCCCCATGAGGCTGCGTAGAGATTTTGTTATTAGTCAAATTTTCAGACAAAGCAGTGCTTGCAAAAAGACTAGTAAGATCTGCGTCAGGAGCTTGAGCTGTAACTTTTTGTAGAAGTTTTAGTTTGTCCGTTTTGTTGGGACTAAATTCCACAAATAATTCTAGGGCTTTGTCTTTTTGGACTAGATTTGAGTTCTGGGCTATTCCCATGAAATCAGGAATTTGTGAATCTGTTAGGCTTTCAAAAAGTTCTTTGTGTTTGGTAGAAGCTTTGCTTGTAACTAGTTCAGCATAAGCGTTTAAGCGGGTTTCAGAGTTTGAGGCTTTGATCATTGCTTCTAGTTTGATCAGATCACTATTGTCAGCCACAGAGGAAATCTTAGTAAGAAGGTCTAGGGCTTCTGGGTTTATTGCAGCAATGCCAACAAAAGAAGAAACTAATTGATCAAGGCTATCCGCTTTAGGATGCTCTTTGATAGTCTTCATGAACTTGTTTAGAACATCTGTGGAGTTATTCTGCTCGATTAGTTTTTCATAAGCAGCCACAGTAGAGTCTGACCTATCGTCAGTAGCTAGACTTGCGTGATGTTGGAAATGTAAAGTACTTAGCTCTGGTTTTGCTTTTGCAAAAGCTGTGAACCTAATGAGATCTTTAGAATCTAGGCTAGGATTGCTAAGCACAGTGCTAATTACATCTAGGGCAGTTTTATATTTTGTATCTCCAGCAAGACTGGCATAGCCAGAGACAGCTTCTTTGCTGAGATCTTTTCTGCTTCGAGCTAAACTTACATAAGCTAGTTTGCTATCTTTTGGGGCAGCGCTGCCAACGCCTTCTATGACTGCTTTTGAGACACCAGCTTCTATTAGTTCATCATAGGCGCTGGTATCACCCTGAATTTTGACTAAATTTGCATAAGCCTGGAGAGTCTCATTATTGACATCAAGGTCGGAGAGTTTTATGAAATTATCTCTATGAGCATCAGTGCCTTTCTCTATAACATCTAGAACTAAGTCCTGATGAGCGATAGAGCTATTAGACTTCAGAACAGTTTGCATTGTTGCAGCATCTGCACCATCTAGACTAGCCATGCGAGCGGCTCTAGTGACAGCTACTTCTGCACCAGCTTGACCTTCAAAGGATTTATTGCTGAGATAGTCTCCCCAAGATTCTTCGTTTACATCTTTGAAGCCTTGGGTGGTTTTCATAGCCCAGCCACCTTGGCCTGCGTTAGCATCTTGGGACCAGACGAAGCTAGCGGTATCTGT
The DNA here is from genome assembly GCA_964487825.1 of uncultured Gammaproteobacteria bacterium. Classification (GTDB taxonomy): domain Bacteria; phylum Cyanobacteriota; class Vampirovibrionia; order LMEP-6097; family LMEP-6097; genus CAZASO01. The sequence continues at coordinate 956 of CAZASO010000018.1, read as the reverse complement.
TTCACCACTATCTATGACATTTTTGTCCAATAATTCTGGATGATTGTTTTCATCAATAAGGGTGGGCTCCGGGAAGTCTAGTCTTTTATCGTTAGCAAAAATAACGCCTTGCGCATAGGTTTTACCACTAGGGTCGTGGATAAGAAGACCTGTAACCATGGTTATACCTTGATTACCTTGATCTCTAGTAAAAACAGTTACTTTCCCACCGTCTGGCATTATGAAACTACTATCAGCAATATTATCGTTCTGGTTTCTACCCCCGCCAAAATGGAAGGTGTTTTCATTGCTTATACCTTCGTTAACATGAGGGTCTCCCCAGATAACTGACATTAGTTCGCCTTTGGGGCCAGTAAAGCCAACAGTAGATGAATCGGCAGAGACACTAATACCGTAACCTCCAGAAGTCAAAAAATTATAATGCGAAGCACGAGAAATCCCAAACTCATAAGGATCTTTTACTAACCTTAACTCCGACTGCTTCTTCTCTCCGACTATATATTGGAGGGCTTGTAAATCTTCTTGTGTCTTAGAACCATCAGCGTTGAAATCAATATCAGTTAAGGGATCATCTGTAAGTATTCTTGGTTTGAGTTGTTCTATGCGCTGAGATAAGCCAGTAATCTCAGTTTTATTGAACTGACCATTTTTATCACTATCAAAAGAAATAAAAAGTTTTCTTTCTTCTTGGCTTAAGTCATCAGATCTTGTGCTTAAACCAGTGAGATAGGCCAAAATCTGATCGATAGCAGAAGTTTTTTTAACTAATGGGGAATTATTATCGATAGGGTTTACTGACATCTGAATCCTTTTGCGTTGAGCGGTTAAGGATTAGATATCACGATAAGGTTAAGCCTAGGTTAAGAGTAGACTAGCCTCGATTTGAGAAAGAAGTCCAGTAATAGTGGTCTTATGTCAAAAGACTATAGAATAGGAAACTGAGAGCTGGCAAGACT
>CAZASO010000017.1:20316-24823 GCA_964487825.1 uncultured Gammaproteobacteria bacterium | reverse complement strand
AATATGTTATTATTAATCCCTGCTCATAAACCCCTCAAAGGTTTTGCTATGAAGGTCCTAGCTCAGGATTACTGTAGCTTCGAGCAAATTAAGGAGAGAATAATATGACAACAGAGCTAAAAGAATTAGGCGTAATAGGTACCAAGATAGGCATGACTCAGGTTTTTGATGCAGAGGGGGATGTAGTCCCTGTTACTGTCATTAAGATCACAGAGAATGTTATTACTGCCATTAAAACTAAAGACAAACATGGCTATGATGCTGTTCAGGTCGGCAATATAGCTGCTAGTGATAAGGCTCTCAATAAACCACATAAAGGTTTTCTTACTAAGAATAATTTGCCAAATTTGCGTAAATTACAAGAGTTCCGCCTTCAAGCAGCAGCCACGCTTAATGTGGGTGAGGCTTTGGATATAGCTGAATTTTTTAAAGATGTGCAAAAACTCAATATCCGTGGAAAGTCCATTGGTAAAGGTTTTCAGAGTGGTATCAAACGCTATAACATGCGTGTTGGTCGCCGTAGTCATGGCTCCAAATCCAAACGAATTATAGGTTCATTGGGAGCAGGTACTACGCCCGGTCGCGTATATCCCGGTAAACGCATGCCCGGTAATATGGGTAACGAGATGGTTACAGTTGCTAAAGCCAAATTCCATAGTTATGATCCAGAGACTCGCATACTTTTGATTCGTGGTCCTGTCCCCGGCAAAGCAGGTTCCCTATTGACTTTGACGGCTTATGGTCTGCGTTCTTGGAACCACAACAATAAAACTTAGACGCTGTGCATGTTTTAGCTCTAGTCTTAGCTCTTCTTCTTAGTGCTTGTGGTTTTTTAGAGCAGAGTAGTTTTAAGAGTCTGCGAAATAACAGCGCTTCTCAGAGTGTCCCTAAAACTAAGCCTTTGAGACTGGCTTATCTATTAAATATCACTCATGCGGTTCCTATTATAGGAATTGAGACCAAAGCTTTTGGAGATATTCAGGCAGAGTATTTTTTGACGGGCGGGAATGTTGTAGACGCTCTGATTACCGGAAATGTAGACCTTGCTTATTTCGGTCCGGGACCTTGGATTAATGCTGTGAGTAAAGGCATAGATTTGATGCTTTTGGAGTTGGTAGCTTATGGAGCTAATACCTTGGTCTACGCTAAGCCTATCTCGGAACTCCGCCGAGTTGCTGTGCCGCAGTTTGGTAATACTCAAGATTTGGTGGCGCGTATTTTATTCCAAAAACTAAATCAGCAAGTAGAGTTTATTGCTATCAACACAGCCGAGATGGAGATGGCTTTTTTTACACATAATATAGATGCTGCTCTCGTGCCTGAGCCGTGGGGTACGGTCTTGGGTCAGAAACCCGGTCTAGAAGCGACTTCCGTTATAGAGCATCAAGGACAAACTATAAACCTCAATGAATATCCTGCGACTCTACTTTTAGTGAAAAGAGACTTCTATCATAAGCATCAACGAGAAGTCGATAGTTTTGTTCAAGCCCAGAATCGTGTCCTGCGCCAAATCCAAGATCAGCCCGAATGGGCTAGGCAACTTGTTCAGCAGCACTTAGAAGCTAAAACCAAAAAACATCTCAAAGCTACTGATATTCAAAGTAGTTTTGCTAAAGTGCGTTTTGATAATCAGATTAAACCTGCTCTGTTAGAGGATTTGAGGCAGGCTGCATTAGAAGCTAGGTATCTTCGTAATAAGATAGATTTGACTCAATATTATTCAAGGACTTAAGTTTTGTTAGTAGATGTTGTAACTTTATTTCCAGAGATTATTGATAGCTATGTTAATTCTAGTATCTTGGGTATAGCTAGCCGCGCTGGTTCTATCAATGTACGAAGCCATAATCCACGAGATAAGGCTAGCGACAAATACAAATCAGTAGACGATCAGGTCTATGGAGGGGGAGCTGGTATGTTACTGTCTCCAGCTCCATATTATGCTTGTGTTCAAGACCGGCTCAGGGACTGGGGTCTAGACCTAGATCTTTATGCTCAGGATTTTCGGCACCCAGAGACTAGGGACTATGAAATAATCCTAAGCAGTCCTAGGGGCAGACACTTGGATCAAGAATTAGTTTCAGATTTGGCTAAGCGTCCGAGGCTCATGATACTTTGTGGTCGTTATGAGGGTTTTGATGAAAGGATATCTAGGCTGGCTACTATGGAAGTCTCATTAGGGGATTTCGTTCTGACAGGCGGAGAGTTATTGGCTCTATCTATTATAGACAGTACGGCTCGTTTACTAGAATCTGTGCTTGGTGATAGGACTAGCATAGATGAAGAGAGTTTTAGTCAGAGAGATTATATTAGAGAGTTGCAGGCTTTTGATCTGAGTAAAAGAGAGATCGCAGAGTTCTTGGGTAGGACGGGACTCGCTTCCCTAGAGGATTTGAGCGGTCTCAGGCTTCTTGAGTATCCTCACTATACTCGTCCTTCTAATTTTCATGGAATGCTAGTTCCTTCTGTTTTAGAATCTGGCAATCATAAACTTATTTATCTTTGGCGTTTGGAGCAGTCTATTGCTGAGACTCGCAAACGAAGGCCTGATTTGCTCTGCCGCACAAAAAAGCCTAAGATAGAGAAGTGAATATATTTGAGATAGTAGTTTTAGGTTTAGTTCAAGGACTTACAGAGTTCTTACCAGTAAGTTCTTCTGCACATTTAATTCTCTTTCCTAGATTATTGGGCTGGCAGGACCCCGGCTTAGAAGTAGATGCGATATTACATCTGGGGACTTTAGTCGCGGTGCTTATATATTTCAAGCAAGATCTTTTGGATTTGCTGAAACCCGCACAGAGACGGCTTTTGCTGGCTATTTTGCTAGCGACTTTGCCAGCGGTTCTTGTAGGCTTCGGGGCTAAAGATTTTCTGGGGACTCAGATCTTGCGTTCCACTCAGTCTGTAATTATCACTTTGATCGTAGGATCAGTAATAATGTTGATAGCAGATTATCGAGCAAAGCGCTTAGAGCAAGGGACTCATCAAGCCAAGATGACTACCTGTGATCTCAATACATATCAAGTATTTTTTGTCGGCTGCATGCAAGCCTTGGCTTTATTGCCGGGGATATCTCGCTCAGGAGCTACTATCTCTGCTTCGGTCTTCATGGGACTGAAGAGAGAAGAAGCCGCGCGTTTTGCTTTTTTATTGGGAGTACCTGCTATTGCTGGAGCAGCTTTGCTATCTTGCAAAGATCTCTTTGAGGCTTATCAGAGTTCCTCTGGACTTATAGACCCTTGGTTTTTATTACTAGGTTTAGTTTCTAGTTTTTTGTCAGGATACTTTGCTATTGATTTTTTGATTAGATTCTTAAAAAGCAGCTCCCTATTGCCTTTTGTGATTTATAGATTGTTTTTAGCTTTGGCTTTGATCTGGATCTAAGCAACCCATGTTACAGCCTAATAGTCCACGCTCTGTTAAAATTTATCCGATATGGTTTATAGAGGCACTATACTTCGTTATTCTAATTATTTACCCATCAATAATCAGACCCCCATCATTACTCTTAATGAGGGCAATACTCCATTAGTAGAGGCTCCGCATATAGCGAGACTCACAGGAGTCAATGGCATCAAAGTCTACCTTAAACTAGAAGGACTTAATCCGACTGGTTCTTTTAAGGATAGGGGTATGACGATGGCGGTCTCTCATGCAATCGCCAAGCGGGCTAGACGCATCATTTGTGCTAGTACTGGCAACACTAGTGCGAGTGCCGCTGCTTATGCTGCTAGGGCTCGTTCTATGGGTTATGAGATGGATTGTTATGTCTTGATTCCTGCTGGCTATGTAGCTTTGGGTAAACTCTCTCAAGCATTAATACATGGAGCCCAAGTTATTCAGATAGAAGGCAATTTTGATGCGGCTTTGAAGATAGTTAGAGATTTGGCAGACAAACATCCCATAGAGTTGGTTAATTCTGTTAATCCTTATCGTATCGAAGGACAGAAGACTGCGGCTTTTGAGATTTGTGATGAGTTGCAAGCGGCTCCAGATTATTTGTGTATTCCTGTTGGTAATGCTGGCAACATCACTGCTTATTGGGCTGGCTTCAAAGCCTATGTCCGTAATCCTCATGCTCGTCCGCGCATGTTCGGCTTTCAAGCCCTAGGAGCCTCACCAATAGTGCAGTCTAGGATTTTCGAGAATCCTGAGACAGTAGGTACAGCTATTCGCATAGGTAATCCTGCTAGTTGGAAACAAGCTGAGCAAGCCAGAGACGAGTCCAAAGGCATCATAGATTCTGTAACAGATGAAGAGATACTTGAGGCTTATCGTATTTTACATTCTGCTGAAGGAGTTGGCTGTGAACCCGCTTCAGCAGCTAGTGTCGCTGGTCTTATCAAATCTGCAAAACAAGGTCTCTTGATGCCAGAAAGCACAGTAGTCTGTGTACTAACTGGTAATGGACTCAAAGACCCCACTACAGCTTTGGCCCAGCTTAAACTAGATGATAAAACTTATGCTGCCGAAGAATCTGTGATAGCGGACTTGTTGGGTTTTTAAGCCT
>CAZASO010000017.1:0-20216 GCA_964487825.1 uncultured Gammaproteobacteria bacterium | reverse complement strand
CAGAGTATTTGGCTAAATTCTTAGCTTCTGATATTTATCAGGTTGCAATTTTATACGGAGCTAGGCGTATTGGTAAAACTACCTTAGTTCAGCAATTTCTTCAAGCAAGAAAGCTGAAACATTTATTTTTGAGTGGGGATGATATCGAGGTCCAAGCAATTTTAAGTGTTAATTCTAGTAAAGCACTTAAGAGTTTTATTGGAAAGCATGAATTAGTGTTTATTGATGAGGCTCAAAGAATCTCCAATATAGCCTATAGTCTCAAAATCTTAGTTGACTCTAATCCTAATTTGAAAATTATTGTTACAGGATCCTCGTCTCTAGATTTAGGTAAGGCTATTGGTGAACCTCTTGGGGGTAGAGCTCAAATTCTGAGAATTTTTACTTTAGCCCAAATAGAGTTAGCTGAAATAGAAAATCGTTTCGAGACAGAAGCCAATCTGGAAGCCAGATTGATATATGGTAACTATCCAGTAATTATTACTCATGAAGACAGTAGGGAACGGAAAGAATATTTGTTAGACACCGTTGAGTCGTACTTATTGAAGGACTTGCTGGAGTTTGATGGAATTAGAAATGCTGACAAGATTAAAAAACTTCTTCGGCTCTTGGCTTTTCAAATTGGCAAAGAGGTCTCTCATACAGAATTGGCTGCTCATCTAGCTTTGGATAAAAACACTGTTGCTAAATATTTGGATTTATTGGAACAAGCTTTTATTGTTTATTCAAGACAAGGATTTAGCAGGAACTTAAGATCTGAGATTAGCAGACACAAGCACTATTATTTTTTTGACAATGGTATCCGTAATGCTTTGATTAACAATTTTAATTCTTTAGATTTGCGTGATGATATCGGAATGCTTTGGGAGAACTATTTGATCTTAGAAAGATTAAAGCGCAATAATCTTTTGAGAGAAAACTTTAATTCATATTTCTGGCGAACTTATGGACAACAAGAGATAGACCTTATTGAAGAGAGGGACGCTCAACTAGCTGCTTATGAAATAAAGTGGTCGAAGAAGAAAATTTCCAAAGTGCCAAGTGCTTGGCTCAAAGCCTATCCAGAAGCCAGTTATAGGCTTATCCACCGAGAGAACTATTTGGATTTTATTCTTTAGGCTTTGCAGCTTCAAGTTTTTGTTTATTGGCGACTAGAGCAAAATCGTAGCAATATTTAGAAAAATAACTAAGAGGGGTGGCGTATATTTGGCTACCATAATAAGCGTCGCAGAAGACCTCTCTTAGCCTACAAAGTTCTCTGCGCCTGCGGCCCGCCCAACGAGGGTCTGATTTACTTAGATCCAAGAGTTCTATAGCTCTATAAAAAGCTTTTTCAGCAAGATCATCTTGCTTGCGATCTTGCCACATAATGACACGATCTACTTCACTACCTATGTTGCCTAGTTGTTCTGCAAGGCTATAGTTGAGCCATTTTTGCTTAGCTTTTTCAGATATTTGCATTAGGTAATTAATTTGTCGACAATACTAGAGATTTTATCCCGGATGATTTTATTTTCTATAAATCGAGATTTATTATTATCATTAGGCCGTATATTGATCATCGAATCAAATTCTAAGCGTTGAGCAGGGTCTAAATTTGTGTATAAATTGAAGCCCCATAAATGATTTTGTTGAGAGCCTTCGGCAAGTAACAATTCTTCCAAGTCAGAGTGCATCTCCCCACCCCAAGCAATAATGAGCTGCTCAAGATCTATTACTGCTTTAACCATATCTCCATAGCGTAGTTTAGCCAATTCCTTGAGGCTAAGTAATGAAATAGGATCTTTGCTGATAATGATTTCTGGCGGCATTTTAGACTAAATTATACTGAGTGTCTCTCTGAGCAGCTTTGCGCCCACTAGCTTCGATATAGTAACGCATCTCTTCGACACTGGCTCTATGAGTGGTGTTGGCAGCAGAGACCACATTCTCTTCCATCATATTGCCGCCTAGATCATTAGCCCCAAACTCTAGAGAGACCTGTCCTAGTTCGTGTCCCTGAGTTACCCAGCTAGCTTGAAAATTATGAAAATTGTCTAGAAAAATTCTGGATATAGAGAGAGTCCTCAAATAGTCTTCCCCAGAGGAGTTTGCGTTATAACTAGCTAAGAGACCTTTGCTTTCATAGTTTTCCATAATTCTACTTAGAGCAGTCTCTCCTCTCTGAAAATTCCAGCAAACGAAAGCAGTAAATCCATGACTTCTATCTTGAAGAGACCTCAGAGCGGCTAGATGTTCGACCCTGTCTTCATAAGTTTCTACATGTCCGTACATCATAGTAGCTGAGGACTTGAAACCCGTTTGGTGAGCTAGTTCCATGATGTCTAGCCATTTTTGTGAGCTGATTTTTTTGGGAGCTATGATCTTGCGTACTCTCTCGCTCAGTATCTCTGCACCAGCGCCGGGCAGAGAATCCATGCCAGCAGATTTAAGTGTACGGAGAACCATCAAAATATCATCATTACTGGGTTTAGCGATGCGTTTAAGATCAGTGCCATCTCCGTAGATACTAGGATCTGTAATTTCTTTTTCGGCTATATGATGTATCTCTGAGGGACTTAGAGCATGTAGAGTGATTTTGGGGAACTCGGATTTGATCTTCTGAAAAAGATCTATATAGTAGCTCAAACCCAGTTGGGGATTGTGTCCTCCCTGCAATAATATTTCAGTGCCACCGATGTCTACTAGTTCTTGGATTTTTTGTCTAAGCACAGAGTAGGGGTGTACATAAGCAGTTTTTTCCTCAAGAGGGATAAGCCTATCGTAGTCCACTCCTTCAGAGCTAGCTTTCGGATAGCTATAGAAGGCGCAAAAACTACAACTAGCGGTGCAGACATTGGAGTAGTTGATATTGCGCTGAACTACATAGGTTCTAGCTTCTGAGGCAGGATGTTTTTGGAGGCAGATTTGATTTGCCGTATAAGCTAGATCTAGAAGCTCGGCTTTTTCAAAAAGCTCTACTGCTTCTTGGGGACTAATTCTTTCTGAATCTAAAGCTTTGTTAAGTATTGGGTTTTGTAGGCGGGGCTTCATGGAGTTTCATGATAGCTCTTTCATCTGTAGTAACCCAGCGTTTTCTATGTTTCCTGAAAAGATTTTTAAGCAAGGGGTCCTTGTCTATGATTTCTTGACTGTCTTTAGCAATTTGGTGAGGATTAGCACCTCGACGCAACAATAATTTAATGAGGCTAAAAAACTCAGTAGCCTCTCTGTCTAGATGTCTGAGGGCTAGATCTAAGCTACCCGTGCATCCATCTGGCATTCTTTGATTGATTGCAGCAGAATTAGTCTTTTTTATTATTCTTTTCAACTGGTCATAATTAGTGCCAGAGCTTCGATTGTTCCCTATTATGGCTAGCTGTAGCTCATTTACATGATATGAAGATTGTCTGGAACCCATCCGGACATATCTGCTCAAAATAATATCAGGAACCCCGCTTACTTGTGTCATGCTTAAGATATTAACTATAGCAGAATTGCATGAGAATAAGTACTACATCACTATAATGATATAATCCGATAATAATGAATCTGGCTACTTTAAGCCTTAATAAAGAGCAAATCTTAACTTTGCTGGCTGAGCAAAGACGAGATTTACTGGGGATTCAGCCCTCTGTATCAAGGTTAGATGCAAACTTAAAGCTAAGATTAAAAAAAACTAAAATCGCTTTAATAGAAGGTCCTCGTTCTAGCGGTAAGACCAGTCTACTAAGAGAAATAGCAAGCAACGATAAGGACAATATCTTATATATTAATTTAGAAGATTATCGCTTAGCAAATTCTATTTCTTCAGAATTTATCCAAGATATTTTTGGACTTTATGCTCCGCAACACAAGTCCCAATATTGTTTTATCGAAGGGCTTAATGTTTTGGATTTCAGCTTGAGGCTTAAACTTATACAACTTCTTGAAAAGTCCAACCTCAAAGCAATTCTAACTTTTTCTGGACTAAAAGGTGCATCTAGACTGGCTTTGACTGAAGTACATCGCCTCTATCCTTGGACTTATAGAGAATGGTTGGCTTATAGTGCTCGAAGCAAAGATAAAGATAGTTTGCAAGATTATCTCTGTCGAGGAGCTTTGTCTTTGATGCAAGCCAGTACTTTTGATTATTCGACTTACTTGGATCTAGTTTTAATGCGTGATGTAGTAGAGCAATATCAAATACGCTACCTTTCTATTTTGCGCCGCTTGGCGCTATACCTCTTAAACTCAATTGGAGAGCGTTTCTCATATAATAAAGCTGCTAGTATTTTTGGACTTTCTGTTAATACTCTTCGAGAGTACATGAAGGCTTTGGAGGCTTCAGGACTTTTTATACTCATAGATGATATATCTGTAATATCCAAACCTAGTTCTACTAGTCAGATTAAAATCTATGCCGCAGATACAGGGCTAGCTCTATCTTTCAAAACTAATCCTAATGCGCGTTTTATGGCAGCTTTATTAGAAAATTTTGTGCTTCTGGATTTATTACAGCATAAAACAGAGATGAGTATTTATTATGCTCGCAATGAATATGATTTTTGTTTTGATGAAACAAGTAACTGTGGAACAAAAATATATTCAAAAGGTCTGAGAGTTGAAGACTATGTAGAGGAGATGCTTTTGGTGTCTTAGGCAATAATCCCCTCTATTGCCTTAATAATTTCTTGAAGAACCTTGGGGTCATGCGCTTCGATGTAGACTCTGCACATGGCCTCTGTACCACTAGGTCTAGCTAAAACCCAAGCACCATTAGCTAGGTAGAGCTTAATGCCTTCTGTTTGGTCTCTTTTGGTGATAGGGTAGCCCGCTATGTTTTGAACTTCATTGGACTGAAAGCTAGTCATAAAACGGGTTTTGGCATCTCCGTCCAGATGAAGATCTAAGCGATGATAATAATAATGTTGGCCCACAAAATTTTGAACTTCTTCCCAGAGGGTAAGAGCAGATTTGCCAGTATTGATGAGGACTTCAGCCATCATGAGAATAGCGAGGAGTCCGTCTTTTTCGGGGATATGCCCTAGAACACTCATGCCACCTGATTCTTCGCAGGACATAAGTGTAGGTCTCTCTCTCATAATGGCAGCTAACCATTTGAAACCGACGGGGGTTTCTACGCAAGGGATTTGGTATTTATTGGCAAGCTCGTCTATAAGGTGAGTTGTGACTACAGTTCTAGCTACCACCAGACTTCTTGCCAAATCGCCAATAGCTGCGTTACGCTCGCCCTCGGCTTGCTCATTTACGCTACAGTAAACTCCGCCGCCTCTGGCTCGCAAGCCTTGCTCTTGACGATTTTGCAAGAAGTCTGAATCAGGCAAATCGTGAGTAGCTGCGTTACGCTCGCCCTCGGCTTGCTCGGAACAATATTTATCGAGTAGATATTTGAGTATGATGGACAGGGACTGGTTTGCAGAGAGGAAGAGCCCACCATCACTAGCGCCTGCGATAATGGCAAAACGATCAGCATCGCCATCGTTGGCGACACCAAGTAAAGCTTTGTGCTGGACTACGCTAGTTTTAAGCTCTGAAAGGTGTATCTCTAGTGGTTCTGGCAAGCTACCACCAAAAGCATAATCTTGAATATCGTGTAAGCTAATGACCTTAAAGCCAGCTTCTTTAAGTACCCGATCACCAAAACCTCTACCAGCACCGTACATGGGGTCATAGATGATGGTGTGTTGTTGTTTATGATTAGCTTGCTGAATTGCGTCAAAATCTATAATGGATTTGAGGCGCTCAAGGTAGGCTGGATAAGGATCTATCTCTTGGGAGCCGCTTGCTGAGTGTGTTTTAGAGCAGAGAGCTTCTGTGATGGAGCGGAGTTCTGCAAGAGAGCGGGAAGCCAAACCGTAGATATTAATGTCTTGTTCTTGGAGATAGAGAGCTACACGATCTATGCAAGCCAGTAAAGAATTGGTGATCTCTAGTGTCGCAGGCCCAGCATACTCAGGGATATATTTGATGCCCATGTATTCTGGGGGGTTATGGCTGGCTGTGAACATGAGGGCTCCAGCACTACCTCCTAGGGTGGCATGAGCAACTATAGGAGTAGGATGATGACCTTTGCAGATGAGGGTAGGAACCCCTAGATAGTTGAGAATATCGGAGCTAACCCCGGCAAATCTATCTGCCATAAAACGAGCGTCATAGCCGATGACTACCGGTCTAGAGGCTGGGTAATTTTCTAGGATGTATATAGAGAAACCTAAACAAAATAAATAAAGGTTGTCTTGGGTGAATTCTTTGGCGATAATAGCCCGCCAGCCATCAGTCCCGAAGCGGATTTGATGGAAACTGCGTTGTTGAGAAAAAACTTCTGCCACTAAGCTAATTCTAGCAGCTAAGTTCAAACTCGAGGGCATTGACGAAGAGTAAGCTGATTTTATTAGACCACTCTTCTTTCGTGAAATTAACTCCTAGCTTTTGCAGAGCTTCTTGAGATCTAGCCCAAATACTACTTGGACTTTTACTCTTGTCTGAAAAATCTTCAGCAATGTTTCTTGCAAAACGCACCATGAGTTGTAGATCTCTTGCTTTGGATTTACTATCATCTCTTCTTATAGCTTCTATGAGCATTTCAGGCATATTTAGATTTTTGAATAATTTAATAGCGAACTGATCTCTATCAAAACCATATTCAAGTAGCTCAGCTTCTTTACGGCTCATACCTTCACCAAGTCTTTTCCTGACTCTATCTGCGGCTTCAGGGTCTCTGCCCTCCATGATCATTTCAGGTATTTCTAGGACCAGCCCAGCCATATAGGCCATCTCAGGATGAGGATACTTACACCATTGGGCTATGGTTTTAGCGATAACAGCGACATTGGATTTTACTCCAGCAAAAGCTCTTTTGTATTTGCGAGCGACATCTTTTTCTATACTAGATCTTAGTAGGTTGCGCTCCAGATACAAGATCGCATCTTCTACTCCTTCCTTATCTAGATCTATACCAGTAACTTGTTTAATGCTATGGGCAAGCTCACTATCATTGCGCATTTCTTTTGTAGTATTGATGACATCTAGATTTGAGGATGAGACTAATCGCAACAAATTAAGCATCTGCGTTGAATTTCTTGGCAGATTATAACTATGAGAAGACCATTCTATTAGCTTTGGGGTAGAACCCTTTGCTTGCATGAACTTGAGTTGATTGAGTATTTCTAATGGCATATCGAATCCCTTTATAGTTCTAGGTTTCGGCACTTTCATAGTTAGGCTTGAAGCCAAATAGGGGAAATCCCTCTACAGGACTAGGTGTTTTATACTAGTATTAGGCTCGCTGTTAAATCGCCAGCAATAAGTCTATTATTCTTCTCATGTCTACTCGCGTTAAACACTCTGACAATATTGCTCTTACTGGACTTATGGGCTCTGGTAAATCTTCTGTTGGCCGAGCTTTGGCTCGTCTCTTGAGGCGCAAGTTCGTAGATACTGATGCTCTTATTGAAGAACGAGAACAACTCTCTATTAATGAGATCTTCAGCCAAAAAGGCGAAGCTTATTTTAGGGAGTTAGAAACCTCAGTTTTAGAGCAAGTTTGCAAAGACAGAGAACAAGTTATATCTCTAGGTGGAGGGACTATAGTCTCAGACTCCAATCGTCAGAATTTGCGCAAACATGCTTTCTTAGTGGCTTTGGTGGCTAAGCCTGAGGAACTCTATAAACGAGTCAAACGCCGCAAAGTCAGACCTATACTCAACCAATCCGAAGACCCTTTAGAGACACTTAAAGAACTTTGGGATAGGCGTAAGCAAGCATACATGGATAGTGATTTGCAGATTAATACAGAATCCAAAGACATCGAAGCTATCGCACGAGAGATTATCACTGCTCTTAAACTCAAAAAAGCGGCGACATATAAATTAAAAGTCCATATTCCCGAAAGAGCGACTAGATATTCAGTTATTTTTGATAGTCTCAATAATTTTGATCCTTCGCTGATGCCTATCGGAGACAAACTTATGATAGTTACTCAAAAGCCAATCGCTGAGCACTATCTAGAAGGACTTAAAGCTAAACTCTCAGCACATTTTAAGCTTAGTACTTTGGTTCTTGAAGATGGAGAAGATGCTAAAAATTTTTTTATATATCAGCAAATCCTTCAAAAGCTCTTGGATAATCGCTTTGAACGCAATGATTCTTTGATCGCTTTGGGTGGTGGAGTTGTAGGGGATCTTACTGGTTTTGCCGCTTCTACTTATTACAGGGGCATCAACTATATCCAAATACCCACAACCTTGCTTGCCATGATAGATTCATCAGTTGGTGGTAAGACGGCTATCAATGTCCCTCAGGGCAAGAACCTTATAGGGACTTTTTATCAACCCCGTTTAGTTTATATAGATGTCTCTAATCTAGTTACCTTGCCTGATCGAGAGTATAGGAGTGGTCTTGGTGAGCTTGTTAAATACACTATGCTGGGAGCCAAATGGGATGAGCTTTTGGGCGAAAGTTTTTTTAGTTTTGTCTCTCGTCATGCTCAGGAAATTAAAGAGAGAGAGCCAGAGGTATTGGTTGAGGTTATAGAGCATTGTCTCAAAATCAAAACTCAGATAGTTGCTCAAGACGAAAAAGAACAAGGAGTGAGGGCTCATCTAAACCTAGGGCATACTTTTGCTCACGGCATAGAGGAGCTTACCAAATATCATCGTTATAGTCACGGAGAGGCTGTGGCTATGGGATTAGCTTCTGCTTGCCATTTGGCTGAGCTTCTTGGAGTTTTCAAATCTGGCTACAGTAAAAAAATCCTAGATTTAATGGATAGCTTAGGGCTGAATTACTGTATTCCAGAGGATTTGAGTAGTGAAAACATCCTTAAATCTTGTGCCTATGACAAAAAATCTGAGAAAGGTCGCTTGCGTTTCATTTTGCCAAAGGGGCAGATAGGTAATGTTGCTATATTCCAAGACCTAGAAGAGGGGCAGATACTGGAAGCTATGGATCTTAATCGTTCTTAGCTCGCTTATGCTCGCTGTCTTGCAACTCATCTGTACTCGCTGCCTCACACCGCATCTGCGTTGTTGCTCTTCGGGCTTGTAAATTTTGGCTCAGCATCTCGGTTATGAACTTGAAGGTTATGAGCACATATTTTAGGCATTTGCCCAGTACGGGTGCGAAGCGCTTGCAGCGCGGGCTTGAAGAAGAGCTGCCGGGTGCTGTTTGCGAAGCAAACGGCCGTGCAGCTTGTATAGAGTAGACTAGCGCTGTAGCTCTGCAAGCGCAAGCAGAGGATCTGGGCAATGCCTAAAAAAGCTGAGCCAAAATCTGCTGATCTGGGCAATGCTTAAAAGCGCCGAGCTAAGTTACGCTCGCATGCCTTGCCTTGCTATGCTTTCGCATAAAGCAAAGGCTTTGCTAGTATATATTGAAGTGGCTCGCTTAGTATTAGAAGATGGAACTATATTCAGGGGAACTAGCCTAGGTGCTGATGTCTTAGCTTTTGGTGAGATAGTTTTTAATACAGGAATGAGTGGTTATCAAGAAGTAATCACAGACCCTAGTTATGCTGGGCAGATTATAACTTTTACATATCCAGAGATAGGTAATTATGGCTGTAACGCTGAAGACATCGAATCTGCTGTTTATTGGGGAGCTTATGATTATCAGCCACCACGGACGGCCAAAGCTAGTTTTGCAAGGGCTATCGTTATTAAGAACTATAGTCCTGTTTATAGTAATTATAGGGCTCAAGAAAGTCTTGAAGAGTTCTTGCGAAGGGAGTCTATAGCTGCTATTCAGCAGATAGACACTAGGGCTCTTACTCGTCATATCAGAGATCAGGGTGCTATGCGGGCCGTAGTTGCTCCTGATATTTTTGATGATATCTCTGATTCAGAGCTTTTGGAGCGAGTCCGTGGATCCCAGTCTATGACTGGGCTTGACTTAGTGAGTACTGTAACTTGTTCTAGATCATATATAGCCCAAAGAACAGACACTCTCTATGATAGGAGATGCTATCCAGAGCCTAGATATCATGTTGTGGCTATGGATTTTGGCATCAAACAAAACATCCTCAACTGTCTCATCAAACAAGCTTGCAGAGTAGAAGTAGTCCCTGCTCACACTAGTGCTGCTGATATACTCAAACTCAATCCTGATGCGATTTTCCTGAGTAATGGACCGGGAGACCCAGAAGCTGTTACTTATGCCATTGAGACAGTAAGAGAATTGGTCTCTAGTTTTGACAGACCTATTTTCGGTATTTGCCTAGGACACCAAATACTAGCCCTAGCTGCTTCTGCTTCCAGCTACAAACTTAAATTTGGTCACAGGGGGGCGAACCAACCTATTCGTAATCTTAGGACGGGACAGATAGAGATAGCCAGTCATAATCATGGTTTTGCTATTAGTGCAGAGGATCTGCCAGAGGAACTAGAGATTAGCCATATCAACATCAACGATAATACTGTTGCGGGTTTGCGCTATCGCCATAAACCTATCTTCTCGGTTCAGTATCATCCAGAAGCTAGTCCCGGTCCTCATGATAGTCATTATTTGTTTGCTGATTTTCTTAGTCTTATGCAGAGCAAAGTACTTCAAAAAGGACCCGCTGCTAGATTATATTTTAGCGATTTCATCTAAGAGTTTTAGTGCACTGAAAGCGAGTTCTGAACCTTTGTCTTCGGCTCGGGGACTGGCTCTGTGCTTAGCTTGCTCTTCATTGTTGCAAGCCAAGATACCATTGATGATGGGGGTTTGATATTGGATGGAGACATCCATAATGCCACGGCTAGCCTCATTCGCGACTATCTCGAAATGCAAAGTCTCACCTTTGATGACAGTAGCTAGGCAGATGATAGCGTTGTATCTGGCTTCCTGACAGAGTTTGGCGCAAAACACTGGTAACTCGAAAGCACCGGGAACCTCAAAACAATCTATATGTTTAACCCCTTGTTTTTTGAGTAGGTTGCTAGCAGATTTTTGCATAGCTTGATTGAACTCGGAGTTCCAAGTAGCAGAGACTATTGCTAAGCGTAATTTATTGTAAGCAGAGTTTTTTTTATTGTTCTTGAAGATGGGTTTACTAGGGCGCATTTTAATATTTTACTTCCCTATGCAGAACTTAGCGAAAATATTATCCAATAATTCTTCAGTGAGGACTGAACCAGTAATCTCTCCCAGAGCTTCCAGAGCGGCTTTGAGGTCTATAGTCCAAAAATCTTGAGCTAAGTTCGCTTCTGCTGCTTGAAGAGAATGTTCTAGATGATGTTTTGCAGATCTTAATAAAGCGGCTTGTCTATCATTGACTTTAATATCACTGGGGCTATTTTGAGAGATGGCTTTGGAATAAATAAGGTCTTTGAGTTGAGTGATGTTCTGACCACTAAGACTGGAGATACAAAGATCATAAGCGGTTTGATCTACATTAGGATGAAGATCTAATTTGGAGCCGATCTTTAGTAGGTTTGGTGGGGAAGAAAATTTTTGTTCATCTGCGTTATTGATCTGTAGATCCTTATGCTGACTAGCTTTTAGGGATTCTAATATTGTTATAATATTATTATAATCAAAATTTTGTTTACTCGAAGCTGTCTCTGACTTAGCTCCTCCAGTGTCTTCTTTGCAACTTATCAAGTGTAAGATCAAATCAGCTTCTTGGATAGTTTGAAGACTGCGCTCTATGCCCAGTTGCTCTACTAGGTCTTGACTGGCTCTGAGTCCAGCAGTATCTAGTAGAACGACAGGAAGTCCACGAATAGAGATAGTCTCTTCGATGACATCTCTAGTAGTGCCAGCTATATCAGTAACGATAGCCCTATCATCTTCAAGAAGTACATTGAGTAAACTAGATTTACCAGCATTGGGCAGACCGACTATAGCGACTTTGAAACCTTCTCTCAGTATGCGTCCTTCTTTGGCTCCAGCCAACAATGTATCAATGCTCTGAATGATAGTCTCTGTCTGCTTTTGAAACTTGGAGTTGTCATAGTCTCCTACTTCATCAGGGAAATCTATCCCTGCTGTAAGTCCAGCCAGTAAATCTAAAATCTCTGTTCGTAGCTGAGTAATGGCTTGGCTAAGCTTCGCTTCAAAAATTTTGAGAGCATTCTGGCTCGCAAGACTAGTCCTAGACTCGATCAAATCCATAATAGATTCAGCTTGACTAAGATCTAGTTTGTGATTGAGAAAAGCTCTTTCAGTGAACTCGCCGGGCTTGGCTAGCTTAGCTCCTGCCTCTAGACAGAGTTCTAGAATGCGCTCACTAATATAAGTACCGCCATGAGATTGGATCTCTATGACATCTTCACCAGTATAACTATGAGGGGCTTTGAAAGCTAGTATCAGAGCCTGATCTACTCGTTCTTGGCTTTTAGGATCTACTATCCATGCTAGTTTGAAGCACCCAGCTTCTAGTTGGATCTTGTTCTCGATAATTTGTTTGGCTAAAAGCCAGCTATCATCACCACTAATACGGGTGATGGATACGGCGGCTGGACCGGGAGCCGTAATAGTAGCTGCTATAGAAGGCATGAGAGTCTATCATAACAAGTCTCATAGATTTGTTATGAAAAGTCATTTTACAGCAAATCCAAGGAACTACTGATGCTATTGCGCCCCTTAGCTTTAGACAGATAGAGAGCCTGATCTGCTTTGCGTTTTAGTTCTTCGTAGTCGAAAATATCAGCAGGGGTTCCTGCAACACCGATACTACAAGTGAAACCTTTTGGCCAAGTGTAACTTGCTTTAATTTTTTGCAAATTAGTGCTGATACGATTGGCTGCTTTGATGGCATTGTCGAGATTTGTGTTAGGCAGCAGTATCATAAACTCATCTCCACCATAACGCGCCACGATGTCTGCGGTTCTAGTACGCAGATCATCTATAGAGGTTTGTCTTACTGTGTTTTCTAGGACTTTGGCCACTTGCATGATAGCCTCGTCTCCAGCATCGTGTCCTAGACTGTCATTGATCTCTTTGAGGTGATCCAAATCTAGCATGATAAAAGATATGTCTTTGTTTTCACTAGCAGCTCTTTGGATTTCTCTTTCGGCTACTATCCTAAAATATCTTTTGTTGTAGAGTCCTGTGTCTGGATCCATTTTATTGAATTTGTCGATGGTCTCAAAAAGTTCAGCATGTTCTATCGCTATAGCCGCTTCGGAGCCTACTCGTGAGATGAATTCTATTTCTTCGTTCAAGAACAATCTTTCTCTATCACATTGATGGATATTGATAGTTCCTAGTAAGCGCCCTCTAGCCACCAAAGGTAATGCTAGATAGCTTTTGAGACCAATGTTCTCTGCGATACTGGCTAGTCGTGGATTGTCTTTTTTGAGTAAGGATTGTAGATGAGGTATGGAGATATATTTACTGGAATCGTGTTTTTGAGAAAGTTTGGAAATCCAGACTCTCTCAAAATCGAAAATAATATCGGCGCTCGGATTAATACCTGGAGCTGTATATTCTTGTTCTGTTTTGAGGACACGATTATCTATGGAGAGTCTCCTGACAAAACAGCGACTAAGTCCAAGAACCTCTCCTAGATTACTAGCTATCTGTCCCAAGACTACTGAGATATCCAAGCTATCACGAATATTATTGCTGAGTTCATACATAAGAGCCATTTGTCTTTTGGTTTGTTGAGACTCTTGATAGATGGCGGCTTGCATAAGGGCCATTTCGACTTGTTTGGCTATAGACTCTAGTAACTGCTGTTCACCTTGAGTAAAATTGCGAGTCTGACTATAGAGTGCAACAGAGATAACTCCGATGAGTTCTTTGCCAGCATCTCTGTATAAGCCGCATGCCAAGTAAGATTTAAGCCCTAGATCTTTAGAGAAAAATTTTGCAAGATCTGCTTTTTCATTACTAAAATCACCAATATTAATACTTTGAGTTTCTAGGTTTGGAGCATAGATTGTGCCTATGCTTTCTTGGACCAGAGTATTCATTTTTTCTTGAATATCACCATGGGTAGACCAGATGGATTGCTGCTCTCTACCTTTCATGCGTCTGCTAAGTATGATAATGCCGCAGGCATCTACACCCATGACTTGAGCAATTTCTTGGGCTGCTATTTTGATGATCTGGTCCACATCCAGAGAATCACGGATAGTCGTGGTAACTTGATTTAGAAGGAATTCTCTTTGAGCCATAGAGAGGCTTTCATTGTGCAGTTCGTTTTGATTGAAGACCGTTGCAATCTGTTCAGCGAAAGGTCTTACCAAAGCCAGATGAAGATTAGTCCATTTGCCCGGTTTGGCTAAGACCATAAGACCCCAGACCTTATCTCTGATGCGGGATTCAAAGATCTCAGCTTTGTAGCCAGCAGAGACATAATTAAACGATTGGATATCTTCGTAGGACCAAGCTTTGAGTTTGGAATTATTAGGATAATAGAGTTCGTATTTGCCACCATGGCTCTCATCATTAGTTTTTCGAAAAAAATGCAAAGCCTCAGTCCCAAGAAATTTATTCATAGCCTTGGAAACCTTATCCAGAGCGAGGTCTGGTCTTAGAGTCTTACGCAGATCTGAAGTCAAAGAACTGATGAGTTTTTCTCTTTCCTTGATGTTGATGCTGTACATGAAGACAGAGAGGAAGAGCACTAACTCTGTCATGTCATTGAGAATACTGAGTTCTTTGTATTTGCCGGGGAATTTAATATAGAGTTTGCCCCATTCTTGGAGATCCCAGACCCTGAGCTGACCTTCTAGGTTAGGGATATCATTCAGGCTCAAACCCTCAATATTAGTCCTATAGCGCTTTTGTTCTTCTTCTGAGTTTTTGCAGCTACGAATAAAAGCCTCGTCTTTATAATGCCCGATGACGGCTATATCGGCGTTACTACTCTGAAAAATATGCTGAGAGTCATTGCTGACCAGAAAACTATAGTCAGCGGCTAGTTCTTTTGTAAGTAGGTCCAAAAAGCTAGTTAAGACATCGAAAGCATCTAGGTTCTCTACATAGAAAAACCTAGTAAGCTCGGCCAAAAGATTTAGACAATAACTCTCTTTCTTAACCAATCAATAACCTTTTTGCAGTACTTAAACAATATGCCCGCTTTTTTCAATAAAAACTACAATAGTGTCCATGATGCGATGAACTCTAGTTTGCGTAAAATCGGGGTTCTACAGATGAATCTAGACAATGTAGATACTATAGGCTTTAAGGCTGTAAACCCAGATGCCGTAATGTTTTCAGAGACATTGAAAGAGATGTTTCGAGATGAGAGTCAAGGCGAAATGATGCATACTGGCCGCAATCTGGATTTATCTTTAAGTGCTCCAGATGCTTATTTTTTGGTTGAAGCCGAAGCAGGACCAGAGAGAGTGAGGAATGGTAATTTCTTCTTGAACAAAGAAGGCGAGATAGTCGATCAGCAAGGACGGGCTTTGGTTATTTTAGATAGAAACATAGAAGACGATATTAAACTACACAAGACTAATGATATTCAGATTAATGCTAAAGGTGAGATCTTGGCTGATGCTAAATACTATGGTCGTATCGCTGTAGATAGAGACCATCCACGGCCCGGTCAGAGCGTCTATGTAAGCCAAGGCAAACTAGAAGCTTCTAATGTGGATACTAATATGACTTTTATTAATATGGTTCAAGTCAAAAGACACATAGACACTTTGCAAGGAGTCTTGGCTATGGAGATGACTTTGGATAAAAGCCTCATGGAGACTTACGGTAAGAATGTTTAATCAATACACTAGAAATAGCATGAGCACTATGAATCGCCAAGTGAGGGCTCTTGGTAATTCTGCTGGCAACATTAATAACTATTTTACGACAGCCTACAAATCCAAGCAGACTAGATTCTATGACACCATGCAAGGCATGATGACTCAAGAGCAACGCAATTTTAATACAGGAGTGCCGCGTAAGACAGACAGAGAGCTTGATTTCAGCATAGACGGAGTTGGTTTTTTTGAAGTGCTTTTACCAGATGGTTCTTATGCTTATACTCGTGATGGTTCTTTCAAGCTAGGACCCAATGGGGAACTGCTTTCCCCGCAGGGATATCCTTTGAGTAATACTTCTGCAAAAGAAGTCGAAAGTCGCAAGATCAGTTACGAAGAGCTTTCTAATGGCAAAATCGAAGCTCTAGATTTAGGTCTTAGTGCTGAGACTATTAGAGTTCCGACTGGAGCTTCTGTGGTGCTACAGCCTGATGGACAAATAGAAACAGAAGACGGTACTATACTCGGGCGCATCAATGTCGTAGCTTTTCCTAATGTAGATGCTTTGCAAGAAGCTGGTAATGGTATTTTTGTTGCGACAGAAAATTCTGGTAGACCAGAAGAGCTAACATTGGGAGACCTGAATGGTCAGACCAAGGTCAAGCAGGGGCATCTAGAAGCATCCAATACTTCTATCATTGAGAATATGAACCGAGTTGTAGAGCTAAATACAGCCGTCAAAGCTCAAATGAAAGTTATTAAACTTTTAGATCAAATGCAAGAAGGGCTTAACTCTACCATCACCCGTAACTTATAAAAGGATAAAAAATGTACGAAACTAACTACGATAATTATTCATCATATGCTGGTTCTCCCAATCTAGGAACGGCTTTCCTCGATAGTCATATGCAAAGTAGTTTTGCAGGACAGAAAGCTAATAGTTTTGGTTCTGTGATGTCCTCATTTGCTGGTAGTGTGAACCAACAAGCTTCTATGGGTTTGATGCCCGGGTCTAATCCTCAGAACCTAAGTCCTGAGCAAATAGCAGCACAAATGAATATAGGCGGGCCTATGAGTGTTCTACCTTACCTTGCTAATGGTGCGGCTCAAAAATTTATTTTTCCGATAGCAGGACTTTGGTCTTTGGTAGATGGAGTAAAAGCTGTAAATGAATTAAGAAGAGAAGCTTCTTCTGAAGCAGGCTCTTATCGAGGCTTTGACCCCTCCAAACTCAGTTATAATCAGGCTCGCGAGAGAGTGGATAACCTAGAAACAGAGATTCATTATTATTAAAGACGGAGAGTCTTGCCTAGTGCATTATAATAAGGCTTTGTGTCAGAGAAGATTAAGGTAGGAATAGTAGGACTAGGGCTTATAGGCGGCTCTATAGAAAAATGTCTCGCTCAGAATCCTGAGAAGTTTGAGCTTTTGGTGGTCAGCCAGAGTCAAGCTCAGGGATTGAAAGCAGATGGGAGTCGTAGGACTTTAGAAGATCTGGCTGCTGTTGATGTTTTATTCCTTTGTTCAGCTCAGAGTCAAATCCTTAAACAATTAGAAGAAATAGCTATCATCAAGTTGAGATCTAAGCAAGGACCTGAGCCTAGGGCTTTTGAACATAGCATTATTACTGATGTTGGTAGCACCAAAGAACAAATCTGTCAGCGTGCTCAGGAACTAGGTTTGACCAATTTTGTGGGTGGACATCCAATGGCTGGAACCGAAGAGAGGACTTATGAAGCTAGTTTCGCTCAGCTTTTTGGTGGCTGCACTTGGGTCTTAACAGAATCTACTGAGAGAACAGAACTATTGGAGCAAATCATTATTAGGGATTTGGCTGCTGCCAACTTATTAGTCATGGATCCTCTGAGCCATGATAAATCTGCTGCGGTGATTAGTCATTTACCTCTAGTCTTGAGTCTTGGTTTGGCTAATCTTATTCGAGAGTTCCCAGCAGCCAAAGCTATGATAGGACCGGGTTTCACGGGTATGGTTAGATTAGCCAAAGGTAATGAAGTTTTAGGTTTAGAAATCATCAAAGCTAATCGTCACAATATTAAAGAGATATGGGAACTGTATAAACAAGAGCTAGATGCTTTATTAGATATTTCTGCTGATAATTTGGTCGAAGAAATAGCTGCTATCAAAGAAGTTCTTATGACTAAATAATGTTTATAGACAAAGTTACAATCAAAGTCGCTAGCGGTAGAGGTGGTAATGGGGCTCTGACTTTTCGTCGAGAAAAATATGTCGCCAACGGTGGTCCAGATGGAGGAGATGGGGGGCGGGGCGGTAGTGTCTATCTGGAGGCCTCTGACGATATGACTACTCTATTGGACTTCAAATACAAATCTGTTTTTGAAGCAGGGCATGGAGTTAGAGGAGCTAGGAATAATTGTTACGGACATAGTGGAGAAGATTTGATTATCAAAGTCCCCTGTGGAACCCTAGTCAGAGACCCGGTTGCAGGGCTTACTATCGCAGATCTACTTAAAGTCGGAGACAGGGTTCTTGTTGCCCAAGGAGGCCGTGGAGGGCGAGGTAATCTCAAGTTCAAATCTAATAAACATAGAGTCCCCAATTTTGCAGAACCCGGAGAACCTAGTATAGAGCGAGAATTAGAGCTGGAGCTTAAGATGATCGCTGATGTTGGGATTATAGGTTTCCCTAATGCAGGCAAGTCTACTTTGATTAGTTGTATTAGTGCTGCCAAACCTAAAATAGCAGATTATGCTTTTACTACTATTAGCCCCAATCTAGGAGTGGTCAAAGAGCCTTCTGGAGATGCTTTCGTGGTAGCGGATATCCCCGGGCTCATAGAAGGAGCGAGTAATGGAGCTGGTCTTGGGCATGAATTTCTGAGACATATAGAGCGCTGTAGGCTTTTAGTACATCTAGTAGATGTTTGGGGTTTTATGGGCTCTAATGTAATCACTGACCCGCGTTTAGATGCTTCCAACAAGATCGAGGCTTATGGTTTTGAAGATCCTGTTGAGAATTTCAAAAAAATCAATTTGGAACTTTCTAAATATAGTGAAAGGCTTTACTCAAAACCACAAGTTTTGGTCTTGAATAAGATTGAGGCTTTCCCTGAAGATGAGCTAGCCAAGATCGTAGATCGCTTCCAAAAACTTTTTAGTGGAGAGACTAAAGAATACGGGGTACTTATTCGTCCTTTGAGACTTTTGACTATCTCTGCGGCTACTGGTCAAGGTCTAGATGAGTTGAAACATAGTCTGGCAGAGCTTTTGAGGGAGATCCCTCGCGAAGAGCACCATGTGGATCTAGATGAAGATACTGTTGCAACTAATCATGATGATAGTGTCTTTAGTATTCAAAAAAGTCACCAAAAATCTAATGAACTTGTGTGGTCTATCTCTTGTGGCAAACTAGAGCGCATCATGAAGATCACGGATTTGCGTAATCTGGAATCCCTAAACCATTTGTTTCGGGTGGCTACTAGTATAGGGCTTTTTGAAGAGTTGAGTCGTTTAGGTGCTAAGCCGGGAGAGCTTATAAATATAGATGGAGTGGAGTTCGAGCTTAATGATGTGGTTTTAGATTTGCAAAATAATCTAAACCCATAGCTTGTTTAACTAGTTGCATAGTTTCTAGTACCCTAGACCTCGCTTTCTCACTGCCTTTGCGCACTATGTTTAGCACCTCTGCTGGGTCTTTGCTAAACTCATGTCGGCGTTTATGTATTGGTGCTAGCTCGGCTTCCAAAATCTCGAAGAGATATTTCTTGACTTTCATATCGCCTAGACCACCTTTTTGGTAATGATCTTTCATGGCTTCTATATAGGTTTGTTTATCTTTGGCACCGAAAATATCTAAGTACGAGAAGACTACATTACCTTCTAGCTTGCCGGGGTCTTCTACCCGTATATGATCTGGGTCTGTGTACATTTGTCTAACCTTGTCCCAGAGTGCGTCTCCTTCGTCTTTGAGATAAATAGCATTATTGAGGGATTTACTCATTTTGGCTTTACCATCTATACCTAAGAGTCTAGAGTGTTCTTTAGGTACTAGAGCCTGACATTCTTGTAAGACTTGGCTTTGATAGCTTTGCTGAAATTTGCGAGCGATCATGTTCGTGTCTTCTATCATGGGGATTTGATCAGCACCTACGGGCACTAGGTCTGCTCTGAAGCCCAAAATATCAGCAGCTTGACTAACAGGATA
This sequence comes from uncultured Gammaproteobacteria bacterium, assembly GCA_964487825.1. Taxonomy (GTDB): domain Bacteria; phylum Cyanobacteriota; class Vampirovibrionia; order LMEP-6097; family LMEP-6097; genus CAZASO01. The sequence goes on along the minus strand of CAZASO010000017.1, from coordinate 417 downwards.
AATCAGAAACCCAGCAGGGATGCGGTTCTCAAAGCCTTTTTGGCGGATTTCTTCTTTGACGGTGGGATTGCGTTCTATCTGATTCAGCGTTAGTAAATTGAGAAAATACATAGTCAGCTCTGCTAATTCTGGAATAGAGGATTGGAGGCAGATAGTACTAAGTTCAGGATCTATGCCAGCAGCTAAATAATCTATGGCTACAGTTGCAATATTGTCTCTAATAAGCTCTGTTCTCTCTGCGTTATCAGTGAGAGCTTGCATATCTGCAATCAAAATATATTGTTGGTAGCTATGTCTGCCTGTGCTAGCATCTTGCTCGTTTTGGAGTAAGACTCTATTGCGTAGGGAACCCACCAAATGCCCTAGATGTAGGGGACCTGTGGGTCTATCACCAGTGAGTACAATTCGTTGGGAGAG
>CAZASO010000016.1:0-24951 GCA_964487825.1 uncultured Gammaproteobacteria bacterium | reverse complement strand
CTAATCCACCGCTGCGCCAGTTTTAACAAAACCATCAGGAATAAGCTGATAGCCACCACCATAGACAGTCTTAATGTAGCGCTTGTCGCCGATCTCTATGCGAGACCTAAGATGTCTGATATGAACTCTGATGGTGTCTACATCGTCTTCTGGTGAGTAGCCCCAGACTTCTTTGAGGAGGGTCCCCGGAGATACTGTCTGCCCGTGGCTTTGCATTAAACAATGCAAGACCTCAAACTCAATAGGAGTGAGCCTTATAATACGGTCTTCGATTTTGACTTCACGAGATTCTGGCATGAGAGTGATATCAGCAGAATGTAAAATCTCTGGAATGGATTCGCTAAGCGAGATAGAGCCTGCTCTACGAAGCAGGGCTTTGACCCTAACAAAAAGTTCTGGTAGCTCAAAAGGTTTAGTGAGATAGTCATCAGCCCCTGAATCAAAACCTGTGACTTTGTCTTCAGTGCGACTCAAAGCAGTAAGCATAAGTACTGGGATGTCTTTGGTTTTGTCGTTCTGGCGTAACCTCTGGCAAGCAGTAAAACCATCCAAGCCGGGCATCATCAAATCTAAGATGATGAGATTGGGTAGGTTCTGAACGGCTTTGGCGATGCCGTCTACGGCATTATCAGCAGCATCTACCAGATAACCTTGGATCTCAAGGTTGGAAGTAACCAGCTCCAAAATTGCTGGATCATCATCAATAGCTAGAACTTTTAATTGTTTTTCAGACACGATCATAAATTTTAGCAATCTCTTAGTGATTTTGTCTAGCTGTATCTAGACAAGCAAGCTCTGATGGACTTGTTGCGAAGGAACAAAACACCTATTTGGTAACAGCTCTATCACTTACTACGACTGAGTTGTAGATAGAATTCTTTGATGTGGCTACGAAGCTCATCCAGAGAGGAACAGCGGACCAAGCGACCTTGACTAGCTATAGAAATATCTCCTGTTTCTTCAGAAACTACTAAGCAAAGTGATTCTGTAACTTCAGTAAAGCCAATAGCGGCCCTGTGTCTAGTACCATACTGCCAGTCTAGTTTTGGGTTCTCTGTCATGGGGAGTATAACACTAGCTGCCTGTATTGATGAGCCTTTGACTATGACAGCTCCATCATGTAGAGGAGATCTAGGAGAGAAGATAGTAAGCAAAAGTTCTTTGCTAAGTTTGGCGTTGATCTCATGACCGGGGTTGATATAGAAACGGTCTACTTTGTTTTTTTCTAGGGCAATAATGGCTCCTGTGTGAGTAGCTTGTAATTCGGAAAGAGCCGCAACAAGTTCTTCAGCTGCAGAATTAAGGTTCTGCTTGGATTCTTTGGTACTCACAAAATTCATCATAGAAGCCTCATTACCAATATGCATAAGTACTCGCCTGAACTCTGGTGCAAAAATAACTATCAAACCCAAGAGAATAGTAGACGAGAAAACTTCTATGAGTTTGGTAAGTATAGTTAGCTTGAAAATATAACAAAGCAAAAGCAAGGGTGTCAGTAGTAACAAACCTCGCATCACTCTCTCTGCTTGGGTTTCACGGATACGGTTATAGACTTCATAGATTAGCCAAGCAATAATCAAAAGCTGAACTATGATGCTAATAAAACCCCAGAGATTCAGATCTAAATCGAAGACTTTGTATAAAAACTCTCTGAGATCTAGATATTCAAGCTCTATGTTGTTGAAATCCATAGATCTTTAGTTACTTTCTTGAAGTCGTCCTGAATTCATAAGCCGCTTGGGGACTCGATCCCGCCTAATGATATCGTCGAAACTCTCTCTTTCAACTATAAGCTCAGCTTCTCCATTGGAAACCAAGATCATGGCAGGTTTGACTACACGATTATAGTTGCTGGACATACTGTAGTTATAAGCTCCTGTTGCAAAAACCACGATAAGGTCTCCTGACTGGACTTGAGGGAGTTCTATGTCTCGGATCAATATGTCTCCTGATTCGCAGTATTTGCCAGCGATAGTAACAAGTTCTACGGGAGCCTGTCTAGCATTGACTTCTGCATGATAACGAGCGCCGTACATAATGGGACGCACATTGTCAGCCATACCTCCATCTACTGCAATATATTTACGAATAAGAACCCCTGAGTCTTGGATAGTTTTAATAGCACCCACTCGATATATAGTGATGCCAGCCTGACCTACAATACTACGACCGGGTTCTAGTATAAGTCTAGGTAATTTGAGTCCCAGTCGCTCACAATGACTGCGCACAGACTCAGAAATCCTAGAAACCAATTCTTCGACACTAGGAGGGTCGTCTTGTTCTGTGTATCTAATCCCTAGACCACCACCAACATTAAGGTGCTCAAACTCAATCCCAAAACGGGTTTTAAGCTGAGCATAATGCTGAAGCAGCACCCCGACTACATCTCGATGCGGCTCAGTTTCAAAAATCTGAGAACCGATATGAGCATGAAGACCCAAAATCTCAATGCCAGCAAACTCTGATTGAAGTTTGATAAGAGACTCTATGGCCGCATCAAGCTCAGCCAAATTAAAACCAAACTTACTGTCTATCATGCCGGTTTTGATGTAGTCATGAGTATGACATTCTATGCCCGGTGTCAAACGCAACATGAGTTTGATTTTGCGGCGACGAATCTCTGAGCCCTCGTAACGAAGTCTCTGACTCAAAATTTTGCTTAGCAAGTATATATCATGGTGATTGTCTAGGACTATATTAACCCCAGTATCTATGGCATATTCAAGCTCTTCTTGACTTTTATTGTTGCCATGAAAAAATATTTTGGATTTGGGGAATTTGACAGAACAAGCCGTAAAAAGTTCCCCCCCGCTAACAACATCTATCCCAAGACCCTCGTCTTCTACTATGCGACAAATAGCTCTATTATTCAGAGCTTTACTTGCAAAAAGAACTAAATGCTTGGGGTAGTATTTTTGAAGAGCCTCAGTATAGGCTCTAGCATTGGCTCTCAGGGTTTCTTCGCAAATCACATAGAGGGGACTGGCAAAATCTTGCACTAGTTTGGAGACCTTAATGCCTCCTATCGAAATCTCAGCATCAGCATCTCTGTTGTAACTACGGGGTTCTACTCGTTCCATGGGATAATACCGCTAACTATATCATTAGGAACAACTCATTAGCTATAATAAGGGCTGCCAGTAAGGGCATCTAATCCAAGCTCGGCGACTTCCTTTAATAAAATATGAAAATCGCTCTGGCTCAGATAAATCCCAAAGTCGGGGATCTTAAGCACAATTTCAATTTAATAGTTGCAAATATCAAAACGGCTTTAGCTGCCAAAGCCAAGATTTTAGTTCTTCCAGAAATGGCCTTACTAGGCTATCCGCCCAAAGATCTACTCCTCAAACATGGGCTATTACAGAGACAGCAGTACTATCTGGATGAACTTTTGTTGTATACCAGAGACAATGATCTTGCCATCATAGTCGGAGCCTGCTCGGCCAATAAAGGCTATGGCAAAGAATTACATAATTCTGTGTTTTGCTTGCAGGCTGGGGAAATTAAAAAGATAGCTAGCAAAATACTGCTTCCTAATTATGATGTTTTTGATGAAACCAGATATTTTGAGCCGGGATCTTCTGTCCAAATTTTTGAATACGAGGGTATCAAGTTTGGTCTTAGTATCTGCGAAGATATTTGGATAGAAGCCTACCCATCTATGTACAAGCAAGATCCTGTCAGGGACTTGCTTGCAGCCGGTGCGCAGATCATCATTAATGCCTCAGCTTCACCTTACGCTATAGCCAAACCTAGTTTGCGCCAGAACTTACTAAGTAATATCGCCAAACGCAATAATGTCCCCATCATCTACATTAATCAAGTCGGGGCTAACGATGAATTAGTTTTTGATGGTAATAGCATGGTCTTTGACGCTGAAGCCAAACTTAGATACAGAATGGCTGAGTTCGAAGAACAATGTTTGTTTTTTGATACAGATGAATTATTCATCCAAGCACCAGCCCTATCTTTAGCAGAAAGCTCCGAAACCGAACAGATACACAAGGCTCTAGTATTGGGTTTGAGAGATTACGCTCGCAAGACTGGCTTCGGGCAAGTCATACTAGGACTAAGTGGAGGCATAGATAGTGCTGTAGTAGCAGCTTTGGCTGTAGAAGCCATGGGCAAAGACAATGTCTATCTACTGATGATGCCCTCTGAATTCACCTCCAAAGAAAGCCTAGAAGATGCTCAGCAACTGGCTCAGAAGCTAGGTATCTCCAACAACAATTACAGAGTCCTACCTATCAAAAAACTACACCAAGAGATGAGAAGTCTAGTACCAGACCTTAGTGATCTAGCTGATGAGAACATACAGCCTAGATTAAGAGCCAATATCCTAATGGCTATGGCTAACAGTCTAGATGCTATCGTACTCTCAACTGGCAACAAATCCGAGATAGCTGTAGGTTATTGCACTCTCTACGGAGATACCTGCGGAGCACTCTCTCTCATAGGTGATCTACTGAAACATCAAGTCTATGATCTAGCTAGGCTCATTAACGACAAGGCTTCTCAAAAACTTATCCCCCCAAATATCCTCAACAAAGAACCCAGTGCCGAGCTGAAATTCAATCAGAAAGACAGTGATAGCTTGCCTAGTTATGAAGTTTTGGATCAGATAGTTTATCTCTATGTCCAAGAAATGAAAACTTTAACTGAAATTCTGGAGACCACTAAACTAGATAAAGCTGTAGTAATGCGGACTCTGAATATGATAGATGCTGCTGAGCACAAACGCTATCAGCTGCCCCCTGTCATTAAAATCGCAGGCAAAACTTTTGGGATAGGTCGGCGTATGCCTATAGCGCACGGCTATGTTCTCACCTAGAATAATAAAGTGCAAGTTATCCGCTTAGGTCAAATAGATTTTATAAATTGTTTGCCATTCAACTATGCTCTAGATCAGTTGCTCCAAACCAAAACCTCTGCTAGAGCACCTTTATTCTTAAAGCTTTATGATTTTCAAATCACCAAGGGTAGTCCTGCTGAACTTAATCAACTACTCTACACTAGAGATTTGGATATAGCACCTATCTCTAGCATAGAATATCTCAGACATAGGGAGCATTATCATCTCATCTCAGATATGGCTATAAGCTCAAAAGCAGCCGTAGAGAGTGTTTTGTTCTTAAGCAAAGAACCCTTAGATAAACTTCGGGACATCTATGTAACAGACAAAAGCGCTAGCTCTGTAGCTTTGCTCAAGATCTTGGCTCAAGAAAAATATCACCTAAGAGATCTGAATTTCATCACAACTAATCAACTAGACTCTGCCCCCAATAAATTAGTCATCGGAGACGAGGCTCTCAAACTAGACAGAAGCTCTTACCCTATAGTTTTAGATTTGGGTTTAGAGTGGTATGAGTTCAGTAAAGGCTTGCCCATGGTCTTTGGGGTCTGGGCCTATCACAAATCCTTCAATATGCAGCCTAGTGTGCTGCGTTTTATGACACAACTCAAGACAGAAGGTCTAAGTAAATATTTTCCTGCAGTTTTGGCTCAAGCCGCAGAGACAACAGGTCTCAGCCAAGAACGAGTACAAAAATATTTTGATTTATTGGATTATGATTTTAATGCTAGGCATGAAGCTAGTCTAGCTTTGTTCGAGAAACATCTTGCCGCAGTATGCTAAAGCTAGGATCATCTTTTATAGTTGCTTTCGATGGATTAGATCTAAATCCCGAACTAGCAAAACAGCTCAGAGAGCTGAATCCAGCTGGGGTAATATTATTCGCACAGAACATTCAATCCAAAGAACAAGTCATCAAACTTAACTCAGAGCTCAAAGATCTTCTTGGCGAGGATCTACTCATCAGCGTAGATCAAGAAGGTGGTAGAGTACAAAGACTCGGTGCCATCACCAGCCCCTTACTTAGTTTGCGCGAAGCCGCAAAGCTAGGCAAGGACAGTCTCTTAGCAGAAGCAAGGGTGCTTTGTACTGAGCTTAAGGAGCTAGGTTTCAATTATAATTTTGCACCCTGCGCAGACTTAGACACTAACCCAGCCAACCCCATCATAGGAGAGCGTAGCCTAGGATCTAATCCTAGACTGGTCTCAGAGCAAGTCAGCTTACTAATCCATGAATACAAGAGACAGGGTATTTTGACCTGCGCCAAACATTTTCCCGGACATGGTGATAGTGATCTTGACTCTCACTTGGATCTTCCTGTCCTAGACTATGCTGCCAAATATGGAGCCTCAGCCATGCAAGAATATGACAAACATCTAGCCCCTTTTAGAGCAAGCATAGAAGCTACAGTGGATAGCATTATGATTGCGCATTTATTAGTACCACATGTAGACCCAGAACTCCCTTGTAGTCTGTCTTCCAAGGCTATACAGATAGAACTCAGGACTAAACTTGCTTATGAAGGTCTAATTATTTCTGATGAACTTAGTATGAAAGCTCTAAGTCGTTTTGGAAATCATAAAGATGTTTGTAAGCAAGCCTTAATTGCTGGCAATGATCTCATCATTTGGAATATCCCTCTAGAAGAGGTTCTCAGCATAGCTAGAGAACTAGAAGCTAATCTAATCAAAGAAGAATCAAGAGCTAGGGTCGCAGAACTAAAAAAGAAAATCTCTAGATAGTTTTATATCTCTGCATCGCGAAATAAGTCTGAGCTGCTTGGATAAGACTGCTAACTACCATGTAGAGAAGCGCTCCTGCTGGCAAAGGAATAATAAACATCATAGCCGTCATCATAATAGGCATCATGGTTGCCATGGATCTTTGCATAGCCACCTGAGGGTCTTCTGGCTCTCCTGCTTTGGCTTTGGGAAGCTCTGGCATATTGAGAGCAGAAGCAAACCAAATACTAAGACCAAAGAGACAGGACAAAATAAATATATCTAAATTAAATTTGCCATTACTTTTATCAAAAAGACCAGAGTCACTAAAATCTCTGATAAAGAAGAAGGAGTCATTATGCAGGGTGGCTGGCAATAAAGCCTCTACCTTGGCGCTACCGGGTTTAAGAGCTGTGACTAGAATATGTCCATTAGATTCTGGGCTAAGACTAACAAAGTCATTAGTAGACTTCGCTCCTTGGAAGGCCCATTGAATGGAATCTGCCTCAAGTTCCGCATCACCAGTGATTTTGCTGGCATTAAGGTGGAAAGTCTCTCCTTGAACTAAAGTCAAACCCTTAGTGTTGATAGCGATCCTAGCTCTGCGACCTTCCGAATCTACAAAAATTTCTCCTTTGGTTGCAGACTTGATTTCTTTGCGGTGAGCTTCTGCCACTGGGACGACTTTGATATCTACATAAATAGGTTTGGCTTGGAAGGGCGGACCAGAAAAAGTCCAGAATAAACCCAAAAGAATAGGCATCTGAATAAGGATTGGAAGGCAGCCGCCAAGCGGGTTTACATTGTGATCTTTATAAAAACCCATCATTTTTTGTTGAAACTCTAAACGGATTTTATTGAGTTTTTCTGGATTGTCTTTATATTGATTTTCTTGCTTGCGAAATTCTTCTTGCAAAGCTTTAAGTTTGGGTTGTAGCTTTTGCATTTTTTTGGTGCTTTTGATTTGCTTGAAGGTTAAGGGTGTGAGTATAAGTTTGATGATGCCTGTAAGCAGAACGATGGACCAACCGAAACTCTCTAAGCCCAAGCTTTTACCAAGAACATGAATGTAATTGAGCAGGGGAATAAAAAGCGAGTAAGTGATTGCTGAAATATCCATATATATTTATTTTCTCCGAGAATCTAAGTGGGTCAGCACTGGATCAAAGCCAAAAGCTCCAAAAGGCCTACAAGAAATTAATCTGCGTAAAATTAAGAAGAAAGCCGTCTTCAGACCATGCTTGGAAACAGCATCATGAGCGTATTCTGAACAAGAAGGGCTAAAGCGACATACGGGTTGCCTCAAGAAAGCCGTCGCCCTATAGAGACAAATTAACGCTAATATAGTTTTTTGAATGAGTGCTAGCACCAGCTTCATATTTGAGATTGGACTTGAGGAATTACCTGCAAGAGTTTTGCAGCCCATCTCACATCATATCAAAGAACGCCTAGAAGCTCTATTCCAAGCCAATGAACTTAGTTATAGTTCTTTCGTTACAGCTTACACTCCTAGGCGTTTGTTCTTTGCAGTCAGAGGACTCAGCGAAGGCTCCCAAGATACTGAACGAGAAATCAAGGGGCCACCAGCTAGTATAGGTTTTCAGAATGCTGCTTTCACTCAAGCGACCAAAGGTTTTTTAGCAAAACATTCTTTGAGCCTAGAAGAAGCCGAACAGAATGGTTCTATCTATATCAAAGATGCTTATGTCTATCTTAGAATTCTACAAAAAGGTCTTAGTACTAAAACTCTACTAGAACAAAATCTGGGTTCTATCATCAACAGCACTCCCGGAGAGAGGTTCATGCGCTCTGGCTGCGGGCAACTTAAATTTTCTAGACCTATAAGATGGCTTATGGCTCTTCTAGTCTCAGACACAAGGCAAGTTCTAGACATAGAACTAGAAGGACTGCGAGCCCAAGCCCTAAGCTACGGGCACAGGTTCCTTTCTGGGGCGGGTTTTGAGGTATTTAGTGAAACTCAATACAGAGAAGAACTTGCTAATAGAGGAGTGGTCTTAGAAGCTGAGGATCGCAAAAGCCTCATCATTAGCAAGTCTCAAGAATTGGCTAAATCCTTATCAGCAGAAGTAGAAATTCACCCAGAACTTTTAGATGAAATCGCTAATCTAGTCGAGAATCCAGCACCTATACTTTGTGAGTTTGATGCTGAGTTCCTGAAAATCCCTCAACAGGTGCTCATCACGGTGATGGCGAAACATCAGAGATATTTTCCTTTACTTAAACAAGGTACTTTAATCCCTTATTTTATAGCCATCAGTAACAATCCTAGACCTGAGGCTTTAGCCAATATCAAAGCTGGTAACGAAAAAGTCATAATACCTCGCTTCAAAGATGCTGAATTTTTCGTAGAAGAAGACTCCAAACTCAGTCTAGAAGCGAGACTCAGCAAACTAGAAGGACTCAGGTTCCAAGCTGGCAACATGCTCAGTAAAGCTTATCGCATCCAAAAAATTAGCGAATATATTATTCAAGAATTGGCTCCAACTTATGATGCAAATCCTACTCGAAGAGAGCCTGAAAGTTTAGAGGACTCAAAACAAGTCGCTAATATCCTCAAAGCAGCTCTCTTATCCAAAGCAGATTTGACGAGTACTTTGGTTTTTGAATTTACGGAATTACAAGGAGAGATCGGAGGGATCTATGCTCAAAGAGAGGGATTAGCTACTGATATCGCTCAAGCTATCTCTGAACACTACAAACCTAGATTTGCTGGAGACGAGCTGCCTAATAATATCGGAGCCAAAATTATATCTATCGCAGACAAACTAGACACTCTCTGTTGTTTTTTTGCCGCAGGTAAAATCCCCAAAGGCTCAGCAGATCCTTTCGCACTCAGAAGACAAGCTAATGGTCTTCTAGAGATCATCTTGCACTCCCATCTCATCTTAGATATAGAAAAACTAATAGACCACTGCATAGGACTCGCCAGCCCTGAAGCCCCCAAACTCAAATGGGAAGAGGCTTCTAGCACTCTCAAGGATTTTCTATTACAAAGGTTAGCTTTTGTCTTTGAAATCTATCACAAGGAAACACAGATCAACAAAGCTATTCTAGCTGGCGACAAAGTCCTAGCTAATCTCAACAGCAAGCACATGATGACCCATATGCTCTACGAAGCAGCCAAAGATCCCGCTTACCCTACTCTCATAGAAGCTGCTACTCGTATCCTTAATATCAGTAAAAACATCAAAAACAATCAGGCTCCTCTCATAAAAGATTTTGTAAACGAAGAAGAGAAAGCTCTCTATAACTGCTTTGTAGAATTAGATGCCTGCATGTCCCGAACAGCCCCTTATGAATCTATGCCAAGTTCTGCTCTATTTAACATCACGGAACCCACTAAAGAATTTTTTGCCAAAGTCTTAGTCAAAGACCCAGACCCCAAACTCAAAGCCAATCGGGAAGCATTACTCAGCTATGCGTCCTCTCTACTTAGGAAAATTTGTGATTTTGGGAGCTTAGGGTAAACGAGGGGGCAAAGAAATATAATCAATACCGCGAATAAATAGAATGCGGCTCTTTGAGCACACTATCATCCATCACGAGGTCATTGATCAAACCAGTATGCAAATCATAAGCCCAAGCATGAATTTCTGGTGTCCCATAAAGAGCCCTGTTTTTTTGGATAAAAGGTATCTTGGCTAAGTTATGAGCTTGCTCGAGTGCATTTAGCTCAACCAACCTACGATACCTGAGATCCTCATCCGGAATGGCGTCTAGCTCTTTTTGGTGTAGCCTGTAGACATCTTTGACATTCATTAGCCATTGGTTAATAAGACCTAGGTCTTTCTTCTCCATGGCAGATTTGATGCCACCACAACCATAATGTCCGCAAAGAATAATGTGTTTGACATTGAGGACCTCAACAGCATATTGCAAAACAGACATGATATTAATGTCTGCACTAACTACTAAGTTCGCGACATTCCTGTGTACGAACATCTCACCGGGTTTGCATTTAGTGATGTCCTCAGCTGGAACCCTACTGTCAGAGCAACCTATAAAAAGGTATTCGGGTGCTTGTCCGCGAGACAGTTCTTCAAAATACTCAGGGTTAATCTTAAGTTTTTCTGCGACCCATTCTCGATTATTCTTGATTAATTTATCATAAGCAGCTTTGTTGGCTTCCATAACTTCTCTCCTGTTTTCTAAATTTTTGACAAGACCACCATAAATAACTGTGATGTTTTTGTCTACGGCGACTTGCTGAAACTCTCTCAGGGCCTCTTCTATATCGTGGTCTATAAATATAGTGCGGCTTGCATCTATCTCCAGTATGGTGTTGGGTGGGATAGAACTCAAGAAACTCAGGACTTTATACTTATGCAAAAAATGTATACTCTCTGCAAGAGTCATTCGTTTTTTGAGACCATAATCTTCGACAATAAAAGCCATAGACTGATAGTCTTTGGCTACAATAAATAGCAAAGATACTATAAAACCTATAGCAACGCCTATCAGCAAATCAGAACATAAAACAGCAACGGTGGTTAAAATAGCTGGAATAAATTGATCTAAACCTTGCTGATACTGCTGAAAGAATTTCTGTGGGTTAGCAAGTTTATACCCCGTGTGTATCAGAATGGCAGCTAACACCGTCAGGGGAATATAGTTCAGGTATTGCACAAAAAACAAAAGCCCTATCAAAATCAACAAACCATGAATGATAGTCGCCATTTGGGTTCTAGCCCCAGCAGAAACATTAACTGAACTTCTGACTATAACTGAAGTTATAGGCAAAGCACCCAAAAATCCAGAGAGACTATTAGCAAATCCTTGGGCTATTAGTTCTCGGCTAGTGGGACTCACTCTCTTGTGAGGATCTAATCTATCTACAGCCTCCAAAGACAAAAGCGTCTCCAAAGAAGCAACCAAAGCCAAGGTAATGGCTAGAATGTAGATCTTGGTGTTGGAGAGCATAGTCCAGTCTGGCTTCTTGAGTTCTACCCATAGAGAAGATAGATTAGTAACTGAAGGTATATTCACAAAATGATCTACTGTGAGATTGAAATCTCCGTAGCGCTGACATAAAGCCGCAAAAGCAGTCCCCAAGATGACTACAAGAACAGAACCGGGTATATTACTCGACTTCCAGCGATCCCAAAGAAATAAAAAAGCTAAAGAAACCAAACCCAACAAAGAAATCAAAGGGTGAATTCTGTATAAAGAATGAGCCAGTGTCGTAAAAGTATTCTGTTCCTCAAAGCCACTAGTGGAGACTGTTTCATTCATGTCTTCATGGGTAAGATTAAACTCCTCTACGCCCATGACTTCTATGTCGTAACCCATCAAATGTGGGAATTGTTTGAAGATCAGAATTAAACCTATCGCAGCTAACATGCCATTAATAACACAATGCGGAAAGTATTTGGAGACAGCCCCTGCTCTCAGAACTCCTAAAATAATCTGGAAAATACCAGAAAGAAAAACAGCAAGAGCAAAAGCCTCAAAAGAACCAAGGTCTTGAATGGCAGATAGAGCTATGGAAGTAAGACCAGCAGCAGGTCCGCTAACACTCAAAGGGGATTTACTAAGTAAGCCGACAAAAATCCCTCCTATAATCCCTGAAATAAGCCCAGAGAGCAGGGGTGCGCCAGAAGCATGAGCTACCCCTAAGCAGAGGGGTATGGCAACGAAAAAAACAACAATCCCGGCTAAAAGATCGTATCTGAGATTAGTCAGGCGCAAAGCAAGAGACATAGGTAAATTATAGCGCGCCCTATTATCTGCATCTTTACTATTTTGAGGGGCTAGCTATGATTAAAGTGTTTGACGAAATTATTAGAATACTGGAACGAATACAAATACAAACTTGCTTCGCAAAAAATTACAGTCCTGCTTTTAGTTCTGCTTGCTCTGTTTACTATAGTAGGCACTATTTATCAAGTTGAATTCGGTTTATATGCTGCTCAAAAAAAATTCTTCAATTCACCTTTTGTTTTCTTAGGTTTTATACCCCTACCTAGCGTACAACTTATACTCTGGGCTCTTTTTATTAACCTAGTTGCAGCCTTGAATACAAGGATTATTTGGAAAAAAGTAAGCCTTGGAATATTTACCCTTCATTGGGCTTTACTTTTACTTTTGTTCAGTGGTTTTTATTCTTTGTATTTTAGCCATGAATCTTTTATAGAACTAAGAGAAGGTGAGGCCACTAATAGGAGTTCGGATTATTACAACTGGGAACTCCTAATGATCCAAGAGGACAGTGGTGAAAAAGAAAGCTGGAAGCTAGATAGCCTTAGGCAAGGCGCTAGCTACAAATCCAAATGGGGACTGGGTTTTAAGGTAGACGGCTATTTTGAAAATTCGAGGATTTTCGATACTCCTTTTGCTGGACGCATACTCAAAAAACTAGAGCTAAGCAAAGAAGCTGAACAGAATATACCTAGTTTGTTGATTTCGACAGATTCTCACAAAAAATTACAGCTTTACGGTGATGGCTTAAGAACAGGAACTCTATTTTGGGAGGAAGATCCTTATATCTTTACTTTGTTACGCAAAAAATATTATTTACCTTTTGCGCTTGAACTAATAGATGTAGATAGAAATTTATATCCGGGCACAGAGATTGCCAAAAGCTACAAAAGCGAGGTTCTAATCCACGAAAAAGGAGAGCTTAAACGCAAAGTCAAAATCTCAATGAACAAGCCTCTAAGATATTGGCAATATACTATTTATCAGGCTTCTTATGGCATTGATGAAGATGGCGGGGAGTTCTCTGTTTTTGCAGTGGTAGAGAATAGAGCAGGCTTCTTACCCTATCTTGCTAGTTTGATTATGGCTTTTGCGATATTTTTACATTTTGCTTCTGCTCTGCTTAGCTATCTCAAAAAAAGAAAATTAATCACAAGCTTATTGTTCTTGATCCTCTGTTGGAGCCCCTCTTACGCTGAAGACCTGACTAGCCCAGAAAGCAGTCCCAGTGCAGAACTCAGCAGCAATGTCAGCACTGAAACTAAGCCTAGTACGGGCTCTAGCGCTGAAAGCAGTAACAATACAGAAATCAATACTGGCGTCCCACTTAGCAACAAGACCGAAAGTAACACTGACAATAAACTCAATACTAATACTGACAGTAAACTCGATAGCAACCCCGAAAGCAGTAGCAAAGCGGCAGCAAGCAATACTGACAGTAAACTCGATAGCAACCCTGAAAGCAGTAGCAAAGCGGCAGCAAGCAATACTGACAGTAAACTCGATAGCAACCCTGAAAGCAGTAGCAAAGCAGCAAGCAATACTGACAGCAAAGTCGATAGCAATACTGAGACCAATCCCAGTTCAGATAGCAAAATCAATCCAGAAGCCAATACTAAAGTCAATGAAAGTATTAAGCCACTAGAGAAAACTAGTAACAAAAAAAGCAAAGTAATCCAAATCAGTCCCGAACCTCATAGTGAGACTTTGTTCGGGAAACTAGCTTCTTGGTTAAATAATAGAAAAAAAACTAATACCAAACTGAAATCCGAATCTCTAGAAATGCAAGGAGAGCTAGAACTCAATGCCCATAACGCTCCTCTGGAATTAGGACTTCAATCCAAACAAGAACCTAGAATTATCAGAAGGAATGCTCAAGGACTTCCTCTGCCACAAAGCAAACTAAGTACTGTCAAAATCCCAGAACAAGGGGAGAGACTGGAGTCTAATGGCACTAACTCTATAGTAGAAGCTCCTAGCAAAACAGATAGTCATCCCGATAATAGTTTGAATGTACTAGTAGAAACTCAGCTTCAACATCAACAAAACAGCACAGGACTTATAGACCTCTCCAATCTTGGCAAAATTAATTCCGCCAAATTCGCAAGACTAAGCGTGGCAGATCAGGGGCGTATCAAACCAGTAGACACTTTTGCGAGGTCTTTGTTATTAAGATTTTCTGGTCGCACCAATGTTGCCATCGAAGATCACAAACTTAGCGCTAACGAATGGCTCACGAGACTCATCTTTTGGCCTGAATCTGTAAACGCTGCTAATGTTTTCCTCATCAATCACCCAGAAGTGCTAGATGCCTTCGGACTAGAACCCAATGCTGGACGGCGTTATAGCTTCGAAGAGCTTCAAGCAGTTGCTAATAAAATCAACGAACTAGGTGTTCTATCCTTACAGGTAGAAGCCAAGGAGCGCTCCCTAGTAGAACAAGAAATACTTCGAGTCTTCGATAATTTTCATACTTACATCCAAGTGCGAGAAAGCTTAAGACCTCTAATCGCTAGTTCGGATTTTAGGATAGAGACGGAATCCCGCAACTATAATCTATTCGAAATACTACAAAGAAGCGAAGAAATAGAAAACTCCATCACTAATATAGATCCACTGAGTGACGCCAGCCTTTTGGCTCCTGAACAAAAAGAAAAACTTAATCTGGCTCTGGCTCTATATGCTTGGATGGAGGGACATAAAGCCTATATGAGTCTTTTTGCTAGAGAACAACAATTCCGCCCTCTTTGGCTCTGCGACAAAGAAGCAGGACACTGCAAATGGTACACAGTCTGGGAAGTGCTTGCTGACAGCGACCTACGGCAGAACCCCAAACTAAAATCTCAAATTCGAGCCCTAGCCGACATACAATCTGCTTATGAAAATGCTGATCAAAAAACTTTTGATGCCAAACTAAACAATTACAGTATCAGACAAGTCAATGCTCTCAAACGCAATCAACAAAACAGTCCTAAGACTAATCTTGAGATCCTATATAACAACCTGAATCCCTTACTTATCTCCAAATTACTTTACGCTCTAGCTTTTATTATCATCTTGATCGCTAGTTTCGTTTATGCGGAGAGTCTCAGTCCAATAGCCCAAAGCCTCATCTACAGTAGCTTTGCCTTGCATAGTTTCGCACTAATCTCTAGGGTTTTAATTTTGCAAAGACCTCCTGTCTCCAACCTTTATGAGACTTTTGTTTTCGTTTCATGGGTGATGGTAATACTAGGAATGCTCATAAAATGGCTCAAAGCTAAAGAACACAATCCTTTAATAGGCAGCTTGCTATCTGCTTTTGCGGGGTTTTTGCTACTGATGATAGCTTCCAAATTTGCAGCCGAGGGAGATACCATGCAAGTAGTCATAGCTGTGCTTAATTCTAATTTCTGGCTTAGCACTCATGTGATCTGCATTAGTATTGGTTATGCTGGTGTCGCATCAGCTGGTGTCTTAGCTCACATCTACCTAGCCAAAGAATGTTTTTATCAAGTGCGCAAGCAAGAGCCCCCCTACAAAAGCGAAGATGAAATCCGCTTGATCATGGCTGTATTAGCCTTCGGTTTTTGTTTTAGTTTTATAGGAACCATCCTAGGTGGGATTTGGGCTGACCAAAGCTGGGGTAGGTTCTGGGGCTGGGATCCCAAAGAAAACGGAGCCCTACTTATAGTCCTTTGGACTGCTGCTATTTTCCATGCAAGACTAAGCGGACTCATCTCTATGCGAGGGACAGCCCTAGCCAGCGCCGTAGGGACAGCCGTGGTTATGATATCTTGGTTTGGCATCAATATCCTTGGTGTCGGCTTACATTCTTATGGCTTTAGTTCTGGCTTAGCCTTTTCTTTTACTTGCTATATGATTATCGAAACTATTTTTCTTTCAGTTGCGGCATATTTGACACGAAAATAAGTCCTCTCTTGATATGATTACTTGCCATGGTACACAAAATCAAGAGTAGAGAAGATGTCATTAAGGTAGCAAACGCCAATGATGTTAAGTTTGTTCGTTTGCAGTTTTGCGATATACATGGCCTTGTTAAGAACATGTCTATCCCAGCCACTCAACTAGAGAAAGCTCTAGACAACAAAGTCATGCTAGACGGTTCATCAATACGGGGTTTTAGGACTATCGAAACTTCTGATATGTTTTTCTATCCTGATATCAGTACCTTCCAAATTTTGCCTTGGAGACCCAAAGAAGGAGCCGTAGCCAGAATAGTCTGCGATATCTACAACCCTGATGGCACGCCATTTGACGGCTGTCCGCGTAATAATCTCAAACGCGTCCTCAAAAAAGCAGAAAGCCTAGGCTACAAATTCAATGTGGGTCCTGAGTGTGAATTTTTCTTGTTCGGCTTAGATGATCATGGCAAGGCTACTACAGATCCCGTAGATCATGGTGGCTACTATGATGTAGAGCCTACTGATGTAGGTGCTGATGTGCGTAGAACTATCATCTATACCCTAGAAGAAATGGGGTTTGATGTAGAAGCCAGTCACCATGAAGTAGCGCCTTCACAGCATGAGATCGACTTCAAATACGATGATGCTCTACCTACCGCAGACAAAGTCCTCACCTTCAAATGGGCCTCCAAAACCATAGCTAACCAGTTTGGCCTCTATGCGACTTTCATGCCCAAACCCATAGCTGGAGTAAATGGTAGCGGCATGCACTGCAACATGTCTCTATCTGATCTCAATGGCAAAAATTTGTTTTTTGATGAGTCCAAACCAGACGGGATCTCTGACATCATGAAATATTACATCGCAGGCTTGCTCAAATATGTCCGCGAGTTTGCAGCCGTAAGTAATCCTCTAGTCAATAGCTACAAAAGACTAGTGCCCGGCTATGAAGCTCCCGTATATATTGCTTGGTCCAAATGCAATCGCAGTGCTCTTATCAGGGTCCCAGCTAGTAGAGGTGCTAGCACTCGAGTAGAGTTGCGTTGTCCCGATCCAGCTTGTAACCCATATTTAGCTTTTGCTTGTATGCTGGAAGCCGGTCTAGATGGCATCAAGAACAAACTTCAACCACCAAGTGAAGTCTTAGAGAACATCTATCACATGGAAATGCGTACTCTTGAAGAGCGCAATATTAATGCTCTACCCGGCAGTCTCAATGAAGCCATCAAATACATGGCTGAGTCCAAACTGGTCAGAGAGGCTCTTGGAGACCATATCTATGAGCATTACCTAGAGACTAAATACCGTGAATATCAAACCTATAGATCTCAAGTCTCCAAATGGGAACTAGATCACTATCTAAACGCTTTTTGAACTAAAGCGAGTCCCTAAGCCTTCTGGCAATTGAGATATTTTCTCTATCTGGTTGATATTCAGTATCTCCATCTCAAGCCCACTATTCATGCAGATTTCAGCTGCCATGATTTTGCTACGCATGCCACCAGTAGCAGTGCTAGAGTGAGAAACTCCTGCGATATTACGAATCCTGTCATCTATCTTGGTCACCCTAGTTATAAGTTTGGCTTCTGGATTCTGGTGGGGATCTGCCTCATAGAGGCCGTCTGTATCAGTCAGTATATATAGGACATCAGCTGAAAGTAAGACAGCTAGTTCGGCAGACAGAGTGTCATTATCACCAAACTCTATCTCTGCTGCAGTAACAGTGTCGTTCTCATTAACGATGGGTACTATATTAAGTTCAAAAAGTTTGGAAATGGTGCGTTTGATGGTATGACTACGCTCTGGATCCAAGAGTCCTCGATGAGTGAGCAAAACCTGACCTGCTTGTAAAGCATAAGTATCAAAAGCAGCTTGGTAGGCGTTCATTAATTGGACTTGACCTACAGATGTGAGAGCTTGTTTGAAGGTGAGAAGATCTGGACCAGACTCACGAATCTCAGAGATACCTAGTTTGGCGATGCCTAGCCCCATGGCTCCAGAACTAACTATCACAACACGATAATCTCTAGACATCAATTCTGAAGAGACTTTGGCTAAAGATCTAAGAACTTCTCGATTAATGGCTTCTGATGAATTAGGCCCTGTAAGGCTACTAGTACCAATCTTTATGACTATAGTTTTTCTTATCTTCTCTTTCATTTGGTGGATATCAAAGTAAAAATGATATTAGCATTTGCAAAAGGGACTGATACTATAGCAGGTATATTATAAAAATAGGAGCTAAAATGGCAGACAAAGTTAGAATCGTTAAGGGCAAAGCAGAAGTCAGTGATAATCCAATCGTACTTTTTATAGAAGGTGATGGTACCGGTAGAGATATCTGGAAAGCTAGCAAATATGTCTTCGATGCAGCTGTTGATGCGGCTTACAAAGGTAAACGCAAAATCGAATGGAAAGAAGTTTTGGCTGGAGAAAAAGCCTTCAATCAAACTGGAGAATGGCTACCTCAACAAACTATAGATGATATTAAAGAATATTCTCTCGCCATCAAAGGTCCTTTGACTACACCAGTCGGTGGTGGGATCCGCAGTCTCAATGTGGCTCTTAGACAAATTTTTGATCTTTATGCTTGTGTAAGACCAGTCAAATGGTATGAAGGTGTTCCTAGCCCAGTCAAAAGACCAGATCTTTTTAATATCACTATCTTTAGAGAAAATACTGAAGATGTTTATTCTGGTTTTGACTATCAATCTGGCTCTGAAGAAGCTCGTAAAATCATAGAATTAGTAAATAGTCTCAACCCCAAAAAACAAATCTCCCTAGAAGCAGGCATCGGTATCAAACCCTGTACAGCAAAGGGTTCTAAGAGACTTGTGCGCTCAGCAATAGAGTATGCTCTAGCTAGAGGTCTTAAGAAAGTACATATCATCCACAAGGGTAATATCATGAAATACACTGAAGGTTCTTTCAAGGACTGGGGTTATGAAGTGGTTAAAGAGTTCGGAGCTAAAGCCATCACAGAAGAAGAAATCTGGGAAGGTGCTGAAGCAGGAGATAAAGTAGTAGTCGGCAATCGTATCGCTGATAGTGCTTTTCAACAGATGTTGCTAAGACCTGATGAATACCAAGTTCTAGCTACTATGAACCTTAATGGTGACTATCTCTCTGACGCTGCTGCTGCGCAAGTAGGAGGTCTAGGTATAGCTCCCGGTGCTAATATCGGTGATACTCAAGCGATTTTTGAAGCTACTCATGGTACTGCACCCAAATATGCAGACCAAGATAAAGTGAACCCAGGCTCAGTCATACTCTCTGGTGTGATGATGTTCGAGTTCATGGGCTGGACTGAAGCTGCAAGGCTCATAGAAACTGGGCTTGAAGCTGCTATCAAAAATAAAACTGTAACTTATGATTTCGAGAGATTGATGGAAGGCGCTAAACTCCTCAAATGCTCAGAGTTCGCTAAAGCTATAGTAGACAATATGATGGCGAAAGTTTAGAACATCAGGTTCTATACAGCAATGCGTGCAGTGAAAATATAGTGCGGCTTCACCAGCCGTATAGGTTGTAGATGGATCTTTCTTGAGTCTTGTGTATGTATCGAGGGCTGAGCCTGCCACAGGCATCAATCCCAGTGCTGCATCCATAATTACTAGCAAGAATAAGTGCTTGAGAGTTTTCTATAGCGCGGAACTTGGCAATAGCCAAGAAAGCTCTTTCGATGGATCTAGAATCAAACCAACTAAGGTCATTTAGATTAAGCAGGAACTCAGATCTCTCTGCTTGCTTGCGCACTAAGTCTGCAAAAAGCAATTCAAAGCAAAGACTAGTCCCAATGCGGGCTTTAGAGGTCTGAATGGGTCTTTGTTCTGGATCTCCTCTATCAAAACCCGAGCCTATAGCAAAACTAGCAAGCTCTCTAAGAGAAGCTGGTAGCAGAGAAGCTGCTGGACTGTATTCACCGAAAGGTACTAATTGGATTTTGTTGTAGAACTGAAGAGTAGGGGAAGTAGGCTCTGCAAAAGCAACACTATTATAAAGTCGTCCCCGAGCAGAATGGTAAGTACCAAAAATAAAAATATCAGAATACGCGAAAAGCCCTTGAAACAAATCTGGCACAAAATTAGTAAGCAATAAAGGTGCTGAACCTTCTGGCCAAAATATAAAATCTGTATGTTGCGGTTTGGCTACTGCAATAAGGCTAGAAGTCTCTGCTGGTGGCTGGATGCTGGGACTTGCAGAATCTAGCATAAGGCTAGAAGCCTCTGCTGGTGGCTGAGTTGGCACTACATCAGTATACTGATATAGTTGAAAGCTGCTCTGCATCATGGTTTGAATAATATTAGCTGCATTGAGCTTAGCACCCCTACTAGCCTCAGCACTAAGCCGAGACTGTGCAATAACGAAACTCAAATCTCTAGGGAATTGGGTCTGGAGTCTGAGATGACCATAATAAAGACTCCCAAATAAAACAAAAAACAAAACTAAAGTCATAACACTCTGTTCTCTAAGATTGTGAATACTAAAACTAGGTTGGTAAAGATTATAGTTACTCAAGCTTGCTTGCTTACGCACATTAATTTGTTTGATGTTGAAAAAATTAGATAAATAAACATTCAATAAAACTATCAGAAACTCTAAACCAATAGCACCTACTATACTAGCAATCTGAATAAGCTCCAAAAAATGATGCTGACTATAAGCCAACAAATGCACTGGGACAAAAAAGATAGAAAGCAGTCCTAGACTAAATCCCAGCTTGTGTTGAATAGTAGCCCAAAGTAAAGCCAGAACAAACATATCACTAATCCTAAGAGAAGAATCTTTACTGGCAAGATTAGCTTTGGAAAGATACAAAGCCCTAGCAAAACAAACAAAAATCAACAGTAAAGAGGAATGAAAAATACTAGGCAAAATCCAAGCCAAAGCACTAATCAATAAACTTTGGAAATAAGTAAAACCTTGCCAAGAGAGAGGATGCAAACCTAGAAGCCAAGAAAAAGCAACTAAGTGATAAGTAAACAGCATCAAAAAAGCCTCTAGAGAAAGCCTCATATAACTACTAGAACTTTTGATAAGAATGAGTAAGGGGACTAAAGCAAACCAAGCGGTCAAAGCCACATAAGGATAGTGCTCGCTAATAGCAGGCAAGGAGCAAGACAAAAATAAACCTGAGATTAACGCAAATATCCAACGATGCCTATTCTCACTTAAATAATGAGAAGTCGCAATATTAATAGTATTCAGTAGCTCAAACATAGACAAACAGTAAATCTATTATCGCATTTGCTAAAGAGCCTATAATAGGCTTGTGGGCGAAGTTAGCAGAATTCTGGGTATAGATCCGGGCATAGCCAAACTGGGTTATGCCGTTATCGACACTGAAGCCAAATTATCTCAGATCAAACTCTTAAGCTGCGGCATCATCAAAACTGAAAAAACGGCTAGTGACTCAGAACGGCTCGCTGAGATACGCAGAGACCTTTCGATAATTTTTGATGAATATCAACCTGATATTATCGCTGTTGAAAAATTGTTTTTTTTCAAGAACCCAAAGACCATCATCCCAGTCGCAGAAGCACGGGGCGTCGTCTTGGAGTTGGCTGGAAGCTACTCTAGACCAGTGTTTGAGCTGACACCCCTACAGGTCAAACAAATACTTACTGGACAAGGGCGGGCTGATAAAAAATTAGTAGCCGACCTAGTACGCATGGAGCTAGGCATGGAAGACAATATCAAGCCTGATGATGCGGCTGATGCTGTGGCTATAGCTATTTGCTACCTGAGACTGCGCTAATGCACTCTGAGAATGGGACTCAGCTCTAGGCTATCTGTGTTGAGGGAATAAAGTCGCCCGTGAATTTCTAGTTCTATATCTTCAAGCTCAGCTTGTTTAGCAAGACTAATCAAATCCAAAATATCTGCTTTCTCTGGGGCGCTGAGTTGCATATCTTCTAAGCCAAGTTTCTTGACTTCTATTCCTTGCAAGACTTTATCAAAACCTAAATTGCCCATGCTAGTCGAGTTAAACACTGACGAAGCTTTGTCCATCAGAGAACCCAAATAGTTACCAGCTAATACTGTTAATAAACTCATGATTATTTGTTTTTAATTTCTGCTAATAGATTCTTCATTTCTACTAGAGTCTGAGAGACGCTTTGAAATTGACTAGCCACTTCTTCCTGAACTGCTTTCAGAGACTCAGTTTGACGAGCAGACTGTTCTACTTGGCTAAGAGTCGCTTGTTGCTGAACTATTTCACTAGTATCCACTGAATCAAAAGGGTTTTGATTCTTGAGCTGTTCCATTAGAATTTTGATGAACATGTCTGGATCAAACTCACCAGTAGCTGAAGAACCTTTGGTACTAGTAGCAGCAACCGCTCTATCAATAGCGGACTGATCTATTATTCCTGTTATTTTCTGAGGTTCCATTTATTCAACATTCCTTTTAGTTGTTTTTCAAAATTAGCCTCTGGAGCATCTTGCAACCAATGAGGTCTCGTCTCTGCCATGCGTTTCTTTTGCTCTTCACGAGCTTCATTAAAATCCCCGCGTTCTTGCTGCTGGTTATATGCCGCTTCAGAAGAGGCTTTGGAGATATCTAGGTCTTTTAGCTCTAGACCTTTTTCTCTCAAAGAGCCATGTAAATTAGACATATCGTTTTTGAGAGAAGAGACCGCAGCATCATTATCAGCGAGCATTTGAACAGTCACACCCTCAGTAGTTCTATTAATAGTGATGGTGATATTACCCAAATTCCTAGGATTAAGCTTGAAACTCAAAGTCTGCTGAGTATCTACTGGTGTTTCAAGAATCTTCTCTGGGAGAATATGCAAGACCTGCTTAGGACTAAACACCTGAGTCTCAACTCGAGACGCTTCCCCAGTAACAATAGGTTTATTAGCATCAGCAATAACTTTAGTGAAGATGTCACTAGATTGAGACTCTGAAACATCCACTAATTCAGAATGAAGATCTAGCTCTATCTCAGGCTCAGTACTAGTCTCAGTACGGGTTTGAACTCTAGCTGCAATAGCAGTCTTTAGCTCTTCAGCAACTTGAATTAAGATTTGTTTAGTAGAAGAATCTAAATTGATTTTGCTACTAGTTTCTTCTTTGATAGTGGGACTCTTCTCTGTGAAGCTTATAAATTTAACTTGGTCCAAGAAATCTTTGGGCTTGGTGGTTTCTTTGGTCTCAAGCAAAGGTCTCTGGATATCTATATGAGCTTCGGTCTCTTGGATACTCTGCTCTATCTCTAGCTTGGGTTTAACTAAAATCTCCATGGCTGCCGCTTGTTGTACTAACTCTGGAGCTTGTTCCACTTTAGCAGTCTCTGGGATCTGCTCTAAGACTGGCTTTGGCTGAATTGTGTCTTGGATTTCAAACTCAAGAGGCTTAGTAGTAGGCATAGTCTCAACTGCCATTCCCTGAGGAAGTTCTAGCATCCTAGTATCATGCTTAGGTACTATATTTGTGGATTCTGGCTGAGTATCCTGCAAATACTCTATCTCATCTGCTAGTTCCATTAGCTCTTCGTGCAAAGATTGCAAATCATCTAGTTGTTCTGCTTGTTGAGTCAAGTCTGCAAGTTCAGTCATCTCTATATCAGAAATGGCTTCAATAGCGTCATTCATGAGTTTTTGGACTTCTGTGTCTACAAGCTCAACAGCAGAAGCATAAGCCTCAAGCTCAGTAATAGAGATGTCCACAAGATCTAAATTCAGTTCTATGTCTTGAGTATTAGTGCTTAGAGCAGCAGTAATGGTAGCCATCAGAGCAGATATCGCTTCGGACATTTCTTCTAAATCTGTAGTATCTTCTGAGTCCACATCAACTCTAAGAGTAGCTTTCACCTGAACAGCCGTTTCGTTTGACTCATTCATGGTTTTTTTGACTATCTCTTTGAAGGATGCTTGAGGAGCTTCTGCCGGCTGGCTTTCAGGCTTCGTCTCTGTAGTAGTCTGAGCTTCAGAAGTCGCTTCTGTATTCGCCTGAGCTTCAGGACTAGCTCCTGTATTCGGTTTCAGCTCATTAGGGCTTGCCAAAAAAGTCGCCCCCAACTTAGGGTTTCCTAGGTTGTTTGCTGTAGTAATTGTATTGATTGAAAGTCCGCTTAACATTATATTTGTGTCTTACTCTCTTTGTTGGCAAAAACGAGTGTTTGTTAAGTCATCTATTTGTTTCATTTCTACAGATAAGCACTCTTTATTGTGTAGGCCTTTTGCTTTATCTTTGAAATTCTCAAGAGCTTTCTCGTTTTTAGCCAGCTTAATTAACTTCTGTTTTTCAACTTCAACAGCCTTAGTTCTTTTGACCAATCTAAGTTTTTCTTTATTCTTATCGAAATCTATTTTTTTAGCAAAAGTTTCCTGCCCTTGCTGAGCCACTAAAGAAAATCCCTGCTCAGCATTGTCGACCATAGACTGATAGACCCTGCCTTTTTCTAAATCTAGCTGCTCAAGCTCAAGAAGGGTCTCTATGCGGGCTTGCTCTGCTTGAGACACTTTGTTTTGCTGAATATCTTTTAGAAGTTTGCGATATTTAAGAATTTTTTCAAGCTTAAATTTGAAAGGCCGCATATTTGTTTTATGCGCAAATTAAGGCTTATATTCAACCCTACAGTCGTGTGATTAAATCCGAATATTGAGAGGAATTTAACGAAAAAGTTTAGGGGTTCTCAGCTAATCCTTGTGGTATCATAGGTTTTTAGTCCCAGATAGCTCAGTGGTAGAGCAATCGGCTGTTAACCGATCGGTCGCTGGTTCGAGCCCAGCTCTGGGAGCCATATA
>CAZASO010000015.1:0-25980 GCA_964487825.1 uncultured Gammaproteobacteria bacterium | reverse complement strand
TCTTCGCTAATCTGCGCTAGTACTCACACAGATTCTCGCTACGGCTAAGAGCAAGAACTAAGCTTGAAACTCTGTCTCGGTACGGTTTTGCGCTTGGCTCGGTATCTCGGTTATAGACTAGATGACCATGCGCTCACACTTTAGGCATCGACCCAGTACGGGTGCGAAGCGAGCTAGGATTGCAGCTCATATGCAAGGCATGCGAGCCCGAGCAAGCGGAGCGTATATGAGACATACGAGAGCATTGCGAGGGTGAAGCATAACACAGCAGATGAGTTGCAAGACAGTGAGCGTAAGCGCTTGCAGCGCGGGCTTGAAGCAGAGCTGCCGGGTGCTGTTTGCGAAGCAAACGGCCGTGCAGCTTGTATAGAGTAGACTAGTGCTGTAGCTCTGCAAGCGCAAGCAGAGGATCTGGGCGATGCCGAAAGCACCGAGCCAAGCTGCTTTGCTAAGGCGCGGCACAACACAGCAGATGCGGTGTGAGGCAGCGAGCACCTTAACCAAAGCTTAACCTCCTCTGGATATTAAATATTTGTGCAGAGATTACAAGATTTACCCAAAAGCACACTCCGGTCTGGACTTAGCTTTAACGCTAATCAGCTAATGAACGGCCATCAACACAGGCTACAAAGCACTCAACAATTAAGTTTCGCGAATCAATTTGCCAAACTCAAAACCGAAACTTCACAAGAAAGAGATATGCTAGAAGCGAGCCCTATGGCAGAAGAGGCTGTAGAAAAAGACAATACTCAAGTAACTCAACACAGTCAAAGCAGCTTCAATACTGGCTTCTATGATACTAAGCTAAGCAAGCAAGACGATATACTCAAAGCTATACACAAAGACGCATTGGAGAATGAGCAAGAAAGCGAAGCAGCTCTCGATAGTAGCCTGCATAGTAATCACAAACTAGAAGAGCAGTTGTCTGAGTCCGAAGCTGTCAAAGCCACACTAGCACAAGCTCACCAAGTAGATAATGCTGTTAAAGAAGGCAATGTCGGAGAGAGAGAGGCTCATCATCAGCATGGCAATGATCGCCGTAAGCAGCTCCAGAATTGGGAAGAGCTAGCTCCTAGTATCACAGAAGATATTAAAAATCGTGCTGTAAGAATTGATATACCCGGCTTGATAGACATAGAGACTCTGATTGTGCGCATGCAAAAAAATCAAGTTCTAGTACAAGCTGTAGGTAAAGATTCAGTGATGGAAGCCCTGCAAGGCAGAGAAGCTGAACTCAAATCTAGATTAGCTAGTAAGAACATCAAACTCTCTTCCTTACAGGCTTTTGATGCCAAGAAGGTTAAAACAGGAGCCAGAACTTAGTCTATGAGTAGGTTACACCACCAGTCATACAACGCCTCACTCAACGCAGTTGAGTTAATAGATACTATCTCTAGTAATATCGTTGGCTACGGACAACCCGGTCATAGAGCCAAACGCTGGAATTTTTCTGACTATTTGTATGGCGGCGAGCTACATGACAGTGGTTATAGTATGCGCCAAGGTGGTCAGGAACCTCGTCTGGGAGAGTGGACCAAAGTAATGATCAAGGGCAGAGGATTTTTTACTGTACATGATCAAAAACAAGACCAAGTGTATTTCACTAGGCTCGGTGATTTTCATCTCAATGGTGCTGGAGATTTGGTTAGTAAAGAAGGTTATAAAGTTATAGGTCTTCCTCTAGCTGGCTCTGTCACTAGGTTATACGGGCATGCTCCTTCAGATATAGATCCAGACTTCAGAGACCCCGCTTATGCCAATCCCTATGAAGCCATGACTCAAACTAGCCAAACCATGAACCCGCCCGGTCAGCCAGTGGGTGGTCCCACTGCTATCAATTTAGCCATGGATCCCAGTAATGGTAAGTATCTTGGCTTTTATGATTCTATAGATGTCGGTGATGATGGTGTCATCTACGGCAAAGATGGCAAGAACCTAGTCTCTCTCTATAAACTGCAAATATCTAATTTCAATAATCCAGAAGGTCTTCATGACATCAAAGACGGAGTCTATTTCACCATGACTCCAGAAAGCGGTCATCCTAGCCTCTTCTCTAGTGATAGTGTCGTTATCAACGAGGCTCTAGAAAGAAGCAATGCTTGGGTCAAAGTTGAAAGCCACTACATGACTGAGGCTCAAAGATATTATCAAGCTGCTACTCAGCTTCACAAGCTCGCAGACAAAATCACTGGTACTGCCATAGAAATGGTACAGTAATATAGTGCTTCATTTAGCTATAGATATTCGCTGCAAGTCCAGTCCCCATGTGGATTTCGAGGATTTGCTAGCTATTACTGCTAGCTGCATACCAGCTCTATCTCAACTAGATACTGAAATTAGTCTCAGCTTGGTAGAAGCCACAGAAATGCAAGCCCTGAACCTGAAATATAGAGAACGAGACTATGTTACTGATGTTTTGAGCTTCCCTTGTTCTGAGCCTCGTACCCTAGGAGATATAGTCATATGTCCAGAGCAAGCCCTCAAACAAGCTCAGGAACTAGGACATAGCCTTAATAGAGAAATGAGCTTTTTGTTTGTACATGGTTTATTACATTTGTTAGGTTATGACCATGAGATTTCTAGCGAAGACGAGAGATTAATGTTCGACTTACAGGACCACATCTTAAGCCAAATCAGCTTCTAGGCAGCCTCTCAGCGACATGCTATTTTTAATTTGTGCAAGTTTTTAATAACCTTAGTCGCAGATTAGAGGATTTTGTGCCTTTAGCTGCACCTTTGGTGACTATTTATTCTTGCGGTCCCACTGTTTATGACCATTCACATATAGGTCACGCTCGTAGTGCTATTAGCTGGGATCTACTTTACAGGTACTTGGTACATCTCGGCTATACAGTGCGCTGGGCTCGCAATATCACCAATGTAGACGACAAAATCGTCAAACGCGCTTCAGAACTGGGACTCTCTCCAGACAAACTATCTAGAGAGTTTACTTATGAATTCTGGAAAGATATGCGTGCTCTGAATGTGTCTTGGCCTGACTTAGAACCTAGAGCCACAGATTATATTCCAGCCATGATTCGTTACATCGAAGACCTACTGAGTCAGGGATTTGCCTATATCTCTCACGGGGATGTATATTTCAGAGTCTCTCATTATGCACACTATGGTCAGCTCAAAGGCTTATCCCTAGAGCAACTCAGCGAAGGTCTGGCTCGCATTGAAGACAATACCCACAAAGAAAATAAACTTGATTTTGCTCTATGGAAATCTTTTGCCACAGAAGAGTTTGCTTTTGATTCTCCTTGGGGTAGAGGTAGACCCGGCTGGCATCTAGAATGCAGCACTATGATAGAAGAACTATTTAATCAAAACCATAATACTGAAGCCCTCATAGATATTCATGCTGGTGGTGATGATTTACTCTTCCCCCACCACGAGAACGAATGTGCCCAATCTCATTGCCACAGCCATAAACCCCTAGCCAAATACTGGTTACATAACGGCATGGTCATGATTAATGGCAGTAAAATGTCCAAATCAGAAAATAATTTCTTGAGTATCAAAGACGCTCTAGCTCTCTATAAAGCAAACACGATTAGATATTTTTGTCTTAGCACTCACTACAAAAAACAAATTAATTTCACTCACGAGGCTCTTAGAGCTGCTGAAACTGGCTTAGACAAACTATTTGCGCAAATCTACTCCAAATTAGGCACTGAGTTATCGGACTTGAAATCACAAGCTCAGCCTGAGATACTCAGAGATTTCGAGACAGTCATGAACAAAGACCTCAATAGCCCTCAGGCTTTAGCTTTGATTTTTGAATGCAGTAAAACCCCAACCACACTAGCTAGCGCTGCTTATCTCTTAGAGATATTGGGGTTCCAGCTTCAGCCAGAGACAACTCCTTCAAAGCAAAACAGTCAAGCCCTAGAAGCCGCTATGCGATTGATTTTGGATCTTAGAGCAGATGCTCGCGAGCGCCGAGATTTTGCAACTAGCGATAAAATCCGGGATCAACTCGCTCTTGCTAATATCAGCATTAAAGATTCTAGGGATCAAGCTTCTATCTGGGAGATTAATTCTTAATAGATGCGACTACAACATTTTAGACTTGCTGTTGCTTTTTTGACTTTATTACCATTGGCGCCTCGCAAAGAAGCTAGCCCTGAAGACTGGAAAGCCGTGATCAAATATTTTCCTTGGGTGGCTTATATTTTTGCTTTCTTCAATGCCGCTCTCCTAGTGCTTTTCAGACTTTTGCCGGGCTTGGGCTCTAAGAATTATTTACTAGCTTTAGGACTTATTCTCATTAGTCTTTTACTTAGTGGTGGCTTACATCTAGATGGTCTAGCAGATAGCATAGATGGTATAGCTGCCTCCAAAAATTCTCATGCTGAGACTAGAACTGTCATGCGTGATAGTAGGGTAGGGGCTTTCGGGGCTATAGCTATCAGCCTACTACTCATCTCCAAGGCTCTGTGTTTGAGTCAGTTAGATTTACTTAGTAACTTTAACTGGTTACTAGGGGCTCTAGTCATGATACCCATACTAGAACGCTCATCAGTAGTGATAGTCATGGCTAAGCAAGCCAAAGATCACTCCGAGCATATCAGCAAAGTCTCAGAACTCATGGGGGACTTCGATAAAAACGAAGCGCTTAGATCCTGCGCCCTCGCTCTAGGACTGGGGCTCTTGATCTCTAGCCTATTGGCTTCTGGTTTTTCTCTAATGACATTTATAGATAGTTTTATATCTCTTTTAGCTTTTAGTGTTTTGTTGCTTGGACTGTCTTATGGGGTCAGTCTCTATCTTGCTCATAAGCTCTACGGACATAGCGGAGATAGTTTAGGTGCAGGCATGGAAATCACTGAGGCTCTAGGTTTCATGCTTCTAGCTCTAAGCTAAAATGACTGCTTTGCATGTTAGAATAAATCTGTCAAAGAATCATGAACAGCAAACTTATCATCCCTAGCGCTTCCAGATTAGAACAAATCCCCCCTTATCTTTTCGCTAGGATAGACGAAAAAAAAGCCGAGGCTTTAGCCAAAGGAGTAGATGTCATCAATATGGGCATAGGGGACCCTGATATGCCGACTTTCCCTCACATAGTCAAAGCTATGCAAGAAGCCGTAGCCGACCCTAGCACCCATGATTATCCACCTTATACTGGGACCCTAGATTATCGTAAAGCTGCTGTTAAGTGGGTCGCCGAGAGATTTGCTGTCAAAGAGTTTGATCCAGTCACTGAGTGCATTTCCAGTATTGGCTCCAAAGAATCTATCCATAATATATTTTTTGCCTTCGTTAATCCCGGCGACTATACTCTTATTCCAGATCCCGGCTACCCTGTCTACAATACTGGGACTATTTTTGCTGGAGGCATCCCCTACAAGATGCCATTACTAGCTGATCGTAGCTTTTTGCCAGATTTTTCCAAAATCCCTAGCGAGATAGCTCGCAAAGCCAAACTCATGTTTCTCAATTATCCCAATAATCCTACTAGTGCTGTAGCTACTGTAGAGTTTTTTGAAGAAGCAGTAGAGTTTTGCAAACGCTATGGTATTTTACTTTGCCATGATATGGCTTACTCTGAGATATCTTTTGATGGATACCGCTCCCCATCTGTGTTTAACGCCAAAGGCGCAGAAGACATAGCCATAGAATTTCATTCTCTCTCCAAATCCTATAACATGACTGGTTGGAGAGCTGGCTGGGTGCTAGGCCAAGCGGAGGCTATCAGAGCCTTATCACAAGTCAAAACCAATGTAGACTCTGGTATCTTCAAAGCCATACAACGCGCTGCTATTGAGGCTTTCAAAACATCCCATAAACAACTCGAAGAACGCAATCACATCTACGAAAATAGACGCAATGCTATAGTCTCAGGTCTCAGAGATTTGGGCTGGACTATCTCAGCTCCTCTCTCTTCCATGTTTGTCTGGGCTCCTATCGCTAGCCGTTGGTCTTCATCAGCAGAATTCTGTGAGTATTTGCTTGAAGAATGTGGCATAGTAGTGAGCCCCGGCAATGCCTTCGGAGCCTCTGGAGAAGGCTATTTCCGTATAGCTATGACCAATGATGTCTCTAGAGTCAACGAAGCTTTTGCTAGACTCAAAGCCAAAAATATCCGTTTTAGTTAGCAAGTCCAGCCAATTTCTCCAGAACCCGCCCCTCCAAAAGTTCCACAGCATGCCTGCAGGCATTAGTGATGGCTTCAGAGTTAGAGCTACCATGGGATATAAGTGAGACATGCTTCAGTCCACCCAAAAGTGAACCACCATAAGAATTTGGATCGAACTGGGCTTTGATGCGCCCCAAGCTAGGTCCCAACAGCAAAGCCGCCAAAAGCCCTAGGGGACTAGATTTGAACTCTCGCTTAAAACTCTCTGACATCATCTTCAAACCACCTTCAAGAGCCTTGAGATGTATGTTGCCGACGAAACCATCACAGACAGCAACATCACAAATATCATAGATGATGGTTTTACCCTCTACATTACCCACAAAATTAAGTTCTGAATTTTCAGACAAAAGTTTATAAGTTTGTTTATATAGTTCTGTACCTTTGGCTGCTTCTTCTCCTATATTCAGAAGTCCAATACGAGGCTTAGTCCTCCCCAAAAGTATCTCTGCTAGTGCTTTTCCGAGTACAGCATTCTGGGCTATTTGCTCAGCGCTA
This sequence comes from uncultured Gammaproteobacteria bacterium, assembly GCA_964487825.1. Lineage (GTDB taxonomy): Bacteria > Cyanobacteriota > Vampirovibrionia > LMEP-6097 > LMEP-6097 > CAZASO01. Next base: position 19,337 of record CAZASO010000015.1, on the reverse strand, counting down.
GCTTCTATATTAGAGCCAGCATCTATCAGTAACATTTTGGAGCCACCCACCATAGGCAAAGTAGTAGCTATGCAAGGTCTCTGAAAACCATCCATGCGCTTAAGCTCAAAAAGAGAAGCAACCGTAGCAACACCAGTATTACCAGCAGCTATCACAGCATGAGCTTTGCCATTAGCAACTAGATTATTAGCTTTGACTATACTACTATTGGCTCCTACTTTAACAGCTCTCGCTGGATTTTTTTCATCCATGCGAATTTCATCAGGAGCATGATAGATTTCTAGTCTCTCTGGATATTGAGCCATAAATTTACGGCAAAATTTGGAAGCCTCTATCGCAGTCTTAATGCGGCTTTCATCACCAGTGAGCAAGACTGTAATTCCTAGGTCACTAGCTCCTTGAATAGCACCTTCTACTATGGCTTGCGGAGCATAATCTCCACCCATAGCATCTATCGCTATACGCCAGTGACTACTTGCTTGCATTAATCTAAGTCTATGTCTTCTACAGGCTCATCATATAGGGGTAGTTCTTGCTGGATAGCTCCTGCTGCAACTGCAGCAGCCTGTCTATCTGCTTCGCGTTGAACATCTTCGTCATCATCTGGATTCACCATAGAATTAACGGAGACCACCATATCACCTTCATCTATATTCTGAACTCGAACGCCAGTAGCCATACGGCTTTGATGAGGTATGTCGCCAACCTTCTGGCGCACTATAACACCATTAGCAGTAGCTATCATAAACTCTTCGTCCTGACTTACAGCACGAATAGCAGCGAGCTTGCTCTTAGGGGTTTTGAATTTGGTGCCTATGAGCCCCAAACCACCTCTACCTTGAACCCTAAATTCAGCGATCTTAACTCTCTTGCCAAAACCATCATTGGTAACTAGGAGTAAGTTAATCTCTTCACTAGAATCTACGATATCAAAACCGACTAGTTTATCTCCTTCGCGCATAGTAATAGCCTTAACGCCTTTAGCTATGCGGCCCATAGGACGGACATTGTCTTCGCTATAACGAATAACCATGCCATCAGCAGTACCCAGAACAAAAGTCTTAGTACCATCAGAGATACGAACCCAAGCCAGAGAATCACCTTTGTCTAGGTTGATAGCTATGATGCCTGATTTGCGAACTTGCTCAAACTCACTCAGAGTAGTCTTTTTGATGACACCCTCTAGCGTCAGCATACTGAGATAAGTACCATCTGAGAAATCACGAGCTGGTATAACAGCTGTCACAACCTCATTAGCCTTGAGAGGTATGAGATTGACTAGAGCTTGGCCTTTGTGCTGGCGACTGCCTTCTACCACATCATAGACTTTGGCACTATAGACCACTCCTCTATCAGTAAAGAAAAGCAAAGTATCATGCATAGATGTAACGAAGAAATGCTGCAAATCATCTTCATCACGGGTTTTGATGCCACCTTTACCTCTAGTCGCTCTTCGTTGTCTCTCGAAAGTCACTAGAGGAATGCGTTTGATGTAATTCTGGCGAGTAATAAAAACAGCCATTTTTTCGTCAGCGATAAGATCTTCGGCAGAGAGTTCGCCTCCAGCGCTAGCACTAATCTTGGTGCGTCTCTCATCAGCGTATTTTTCTATGATCTCTTGAGATTGAGTTTTGACTTCTTCTAGTATGAGTGTGCGGCTAGCAAGAAGTTTTTTGAGGGATTTGATGAGCTTGAGTAATTCTTTATGCTCGCTTTCGATCTTCTCTCTTTCGAGCCCTGTGAGCCTTCTGAGCTGCATTTCAAGAATAGCAGTGGCTTGGATTTCTGTTAGCTCAAACTTTTTGACTAAGCCTTGTTTAGCTTCATCTGTAGATTTGGATTTTTTGATGAGAGCGATAACCGCATCTATATCTTCAAGAGCTATAAGCAAACCTTGAAGTATATGATCTCTCTCTTCGGCTTTGCGCAGATCAAACTCTGCTTTGCGAGTAATAACTTCTACCCTAAATTCTATAAAGATTTTTAGAAAGTCTAGAAGGGCTATCTGCCTAGGTTTACCATTTACCAAAGCCACAGTATTCACAGCAAAGTTTTGCTGCAAAGGAGTGTATTTGAGAATATTGTTCAAAACCACTTGGGGATTGGCATCTCGCTTCAGCTTAATAACTATACGCATGCCTTCTCTGTTAGATTCATCGTTAGCATCAGCTATGCCTGCTATTTTTTCAGCACGAACTAACTCTGCTATTTTGGTGATAAACATCTCAGGACCCACTAAATATGGGAGTTCTGTGATAACTATCGCCATAGCATTAGATTTACCTCGGCCTATTTCTTCGATACTAAAAGTACCTTTTTGTGTGATAGAACCTTTGCCTGTACTAAAAGCATCTTCTATGCCTTTCTTACCTATAATGGTGCAACCAGAAGGAAAATCTGGTCCTTTGATGATCTTCATCATGTCCTTAAGCTGCATCTCTGGATTATCTATGAGCGCTATAAGCCCTCTCATCAGCTCCCCTAGGTTATGAGGAGGGATATTAGTAGCCATGCCCACTGCGATACCAGTACTGCCATTTACTAGAAGCCCAGGAATCCTAGAAGGCAGGACCTTGGGTTCTAGAAGGGATGAGTCAAAATTATCCTGAAATTCTACGGTCTCAGATTCGATGTCGGAGATAATATCTACTGCTATTTTGTCAATGCGAGCCTCTGTATATCGCATTGCAGCAGGGCCATCATCTAGGCTACCGAAGTTACCATGACCGTCTATCAATGGATAACGAGAACTAAAAGGCTGAGCCATACGCACTAAAGTGTCATAAACAGCAGTATCTCCATGAGGGTGATATTTACCCAGAACTTCTCCAACGATACGAGCACATTTTTTGAAAGGTTTGTCTGGATACATACCCATATCGTGCATAGCGTAGAGTATGCGCCTATGGACAGGCTTCAAGCCATCTCTTACATCTGGCAATGCCCTCGAAACTATAACCGACATCGCATAATCAATGAAACTTTGTTTCATTTCTTCGCGTATATTGACTTCGCTAATGTTCCCGCCAGCTCTAAATAGATCTTCTGCCATGTGATAAATGCCTGTAAATCAGGCTCTAGAAGACCATTGTAGCACCAAATGAAAAACCGGGCTCTTGCGAAACCCGGTTTTCGAATATCTGAAAATATCAGAGCTAATTTATCTACCTTTGACAGCTTCTTTGAACTGTTTACCAGCAGAGAAAGCAGGGACATTGGATGCAGCGATTTTCATCTCTTCACCAGTCTGTGGGTTTCTACCTGTTCTTGCTTTTCTGTGTCTTTTTTCGAAGGTACCAAATCCAGCAAAAGTGACTTTCTCACCTTTGGAGACTTGTTTGGTTACTATCTCAATCAATGATGAAATGATTTCATCAACTTGTTTTTGAGTAAGACCTGTATCTTCTGATAGCTTTGCTATTACTTCACCTTTATTCATTACGGTCGATCTCCTTTGTTTTTCTTAATGCTCAAGAGCCCTAGGTTAATAACTCTCTCCCGAGGGGGTCTACAGCGCCTATAGTGAAAGTACTATAGTTATCAACGCCTTTACAAGAGTTTAGAATTAAAAAATGCTCATATTGCTATAATAAAGGCTTATAGAGCGCTCTTTTCAACTCACTCAAGATAAACCCTAGATGGAAAGGATAGAAGCCAGCCAAAATATACAAAAACAGGTGGCTCCAGCTTTAACGGCCCCCTATATCTCTACTAGCGATCTTCTAAGACAAAGTGGTTTTAGTGCCATAGAGTTTCCTCAAGCTTTGGTCCTTATTTCTAGAGAATTAGGTGTGAGCCCAGCTGTTGCTCGTAGGATATTTTTCAAACTAACGACAGGTGGCAATATCTCCAACCTCCAAAACCTTAAGCAAATCATAGGAGCTGAAGACCTCCGACAAAGCAAAGCCAGTCCCAGAGTGCAAGAGAAGCCTATCAAAGCAGAAAACACCCCCAGCCCAAACAGTAGCGCGAATGTTTACCATGCCTTGACTGGACAAAAAGACAAAAGCAATGATTTCTTCGTTAGCAATAAACCAACTACTAACAAGCCTAGCGAAGAAAGCACTAAGCACAAAGATATCTCTCTCAGAATACTCTCTAATTTAGTAAGCAGCCCCAAAGTTTTTGCTAGCTGGCTAGTAAATAATCGTGCCGCCTTTATACTCCTTAAAGACAGTCCCCAAGCAACTTACATCCTCAGTGCCATCAGCAACCCCAATATAGCCCTCTCCCCATTAATGCTTGCAGAAATCAGCAAACTTATAGCCCAGCTCATGAAACTCAAATTAGGCAAAACCACTTCCATTGATGACGATGAAGATATAGATATTCGTAAACAAAAAGCCCTAGGAGAAGAATTAGGACACAAACTCTCTGTGGTCGGTGAAGTACACAATGTTATCGGCAGTTTGCCAGTCTCACCACTCAAAGATTTTCTTCTGGAGGCTGAGAGATTTGCTGAAGAAGAAATCGCTAATCGCTGGTCCATAACCCTCAAAAAAGAAAAACAATTAGAGCACAAACTATTAAGCAAACTAGAAAAATTAAGACAACAACGAGAACAAAGCCCTAATGAGTGATGATAGAAACCCAGTCGTAGATTATATTAGAGGCTTATTTGCAAAGGAGGACTATATCCTCAATAATGTCTTAGCCGAACAAGAAGCTGGCGGAGGACCCATGATGAATATAGGTCCAGATCAAGGCAAACTTATTTACCTACTCATCAAAATCATTCGTGCTCAAAATGTTCTAGAGGTAGGTAGCTATTACGGCTATAGCAGTATCTGGTTAGCACGAGCCCTAGCAGAACTAAACAAATCTCGCAAAAGACTCTGCCCAGAAGCCTTACATAGACTGGATTGCATAGAACTAGATCCCAAGCAGGCAGCCATAGTCTCTGAGCATCTTAGAGCTGCTGGTCTAGAAGACTGTTCTACTGTGCATTGTGCTAATGCTATAGATCTAATGTCTCAGTTCATCACAGAAGCTAGACTCTTCGATTTGATTTTCATAGATGCCGACAAAACCAATTACAGCAACTACCTAGAACTCTCTGCCAGACTGCTTCCTAGCGGTGGTCTTCTACTGGTAGACAATGTACTCTGGTCTAATCGAGTCCTAGAGCCAGACTCTAATTGCGACAAAAACACTCTGGCTATCAAACACTTCAATCAGAAGCTATCTGAATCCACGGACTTTGATGCCAGCATTATCACTATCCAAGATGGTTTAGCTATGGCTGTTAAGCGCTAAGCCCCATCAAGACAGGGTTGCAAGGCTTAACCCTGTCTTGGTACGGCTTTGTACTTGACTCGGCATCTTGATTATAGGCTAGATGACCATGCGCTCACACTTTAGGCATCGACCCAGTACGGGTGCGAAGCGCTTGCAGTGCGGGCTTGAAGCAGAGCTGCCGGGTGCTGTTTGCGAAGCAAACGGCCGTGCAGCTTGTATAGAGTAGACTAGTACTGTAGCTCTGCAAGCGCAAGCAGAGGATCTGGGCGATGCCGAAAGCGCCGAGTCAAGTTACGCTAGCTGCCTCACACCGCAGATGGACAAAAAAGCCATTTCGTAACAAGTCTAATCAGCAAGAACGCAAATCATACTCATCACAAGCAGAGATCTGAACTGAGATGAAGTCCCCTGGACAAGGTGCGATCTCGTCAGCAGAGATATCCAAATATACTTGACCATCTATCTCAGGAGCATCTCTATAAGATCTACCGATAACTCTAAGCAAAGATTTGGAACTACTAGACAAAACTTCCGTGCCTTCTACTAACATGCTTATAGTAGTGCCTATAAAAGCTTTATTGTGCTCCAAAGAAATTTTTTGTTGGAGACGCATCAATCTATCTCGCCTATTGGTTTTGATGTCCTCTGGGATTTGATCAGGAAGATCATAAGCAGGAGTACCTTGCTCTCTAGAATAAGTAAAAACTCCGACTCTATCAAAATTAGCTTCTGCCACAAAATCATAAAGCTGCTGAAAGTCTTCTTCGGTTTCACCCGGAAAACCTACAACAAAGGTTGTGCGAATACAAGCTCCGGGAAGCTCTTTGCGAATTAGAGCTACTGTATCTCGCACAGTAGCAGGTCTGCGCATAGCCTTCAAAACTGCTGGGGAAGCGTGTTGCAGAGGTATATCTATATAGTTTAGGATATTGTCGTGCTTGCGCATCACTGAAAGCATCTCTGCGTCTAACTCAGTCGGATAAGCATACATCAGTCTTATCCAAGTCGCTCCACTCTGAGTAGCTAGAGCCTCCAGTAAATCAGCCAGAGCCCGGCGTTGATAAAGATCCGTACCATAAGCACTACTGTCTTGAGAAACTAAAATAAGTTCTTTGGCGCCACTAGCAACTAGTTGTCGTGCTTCCTGAACTATATCTTCGATGCTACGAGAATTCATATCTCCGCGCAGATAAGGAATAATACAAAAAGCACAACGATGATCACAACCTTCTGCAATTTTGAGATAACGACTAAAACCAATCTGGGTGCTAGTTCTAGGGATAGTAGAGTTAGCAATAGCTCTAGGCTTAGCGTCTACTTTGACTATCTTAGAGTCTCTACCTTCATTCAGGTTTTGGGTTATTTCACGCACAACTTCTAGGATATCTGCGACATTAGCAGTACCAACTACAGCTTGTGCCTCTGGTAATTCTTCAAAAAGATCTGCTTGGTAACGCTGAGCCATACAGCCAGTGATAATGAGCTTTTGACCAGCATCAGCAAGCTCGGTCAAGACATCTACGCTTTCATTAGTGCTACCTTCTATAAAAGTACAGGTATTCACCAGAGATAAATCTGCTTTGCTGTGATCTACAGTAATGGGATAACCAGCCGCATGCAAGATGCCTATGATGTTCTCAGTATCTACTAAGTTCTTGGGGCAACCCAGAGTACTAATACCGATAACTGGAAGTTTTTTGGGGGTTTTGAGAGACATAGAGCAGGAAATATATTAACACAGATTGTCAGCCAAGCGCAGCAAAAGACTTGAAACCCAAGCTGAGAGTGGTTTCTAGGGCGAAGATGCTTGGACAAGCAGTTTATCAGGACTAATAGTACCCATCAAATATAGTAGTTGAGCCTGAGCTAAATTATAAGCAGCAATACTATCGATCATTTTGCTTTCAACCTCAGACAGATATTTTTCTCTTTCAAGAACATTAGCAAAAATCTCTAAACCGTTCTCATAGCGCAATTTAGAGAGGCGCAAAGCTTCTCTAGAAGCTGTTAGTTCTATCTCTGTTGCTGATAGAAGAGATTTACTTTTTTCAAAATTCAGAAAAGCCATTCTGAGTTCTTTCTCTGTTCTAAGTTTTTCTTGTTCATGTTGTAAGCGGCTTTTGCGGGAACTAGCTCTAGCACGCATGATATCCGCTAGGGGACTGAGTCCTGAGCCTCTACCCAACTCCAAACTAGTCTCAAAAGCAAGAGTACTAATATTGTTCAAATCAGAAAATTCTTGACCTGTTGCGGTAAAATCTGCATAAATATCTATCTTAGGCAGTAGATCTCCATAACTAGCTATAAGCTCTCTAGAAGAAGCTGATTTGCGCTTCAAAGCCGCTGCCACACGGGGATTGAACTTCATCGCAGTATTTATAAAATCTTGGATTTGAAAATCTACTGGGATTAGCTCTAGCTTAGAGATACCAGTCAACGAGTCTTCGATAGCTTTAATCGGGGCTGTCAAAGGCAAATTGAGGTGTTCTGCTAAATTAATCTCAGACATCCGGTAGCGAGCCTCTTGTTCTATCATGTCCTGCTGAGCTTTAGCTAAACGAGCTTCTGCCTGCAAGACATCAAACTTAGTCCCTCTCCCGACTTTATAAAATTGCTGACTACGCTGAAAATTAGATTGGGCTTCTTCTATAGCCTTAAGCTTACTAGAAAGTTTGACTTGATCTTTGAGTAAATCATTGTAATATTCTAGGGACTTAAGTAGCACTAGATTATATTGTTCTTGTTCATCTTGAGCCGCAGCAGTCTTGTAATAATGCTCAGCCATAGTTAGGAAGCTGGTTTTACCCCCACTAAAAGCTCTATGACTAACACGGAATTGAGTCTGAGCTTGGTTTTCATCTATCGGTACTTGTAATCGAGAGTTGAGATAGAAAGTACCATCCAAAGATTTTTTGCGAGCCACCAGACTAAGATCTGGCAAAGCTTCAGCAAACTGTTGCCAAAATTTCCACTTGGCTAGATTTGTATTCTCTCTGCTGATATTTAAGTTGAGATTATCCTCCAGAGCTTTGGTCAGAACATACTCAAGATCTAAGCTAATAGGCTCACTAAGAGAAGCTTCTAGTCGTATAGGTTGATAGCCAGTATCTAAATGTGGTTGATAGAAAATATCTTCCAGCCTTAGTTTCGTATAAGCACCGGGACTCAAATCTACTGGCGGCAACTTGGGACTGGCTTGGGGACTGCTTTTGGTGGATTTGCTAAAAATCTCAATTTTAGTTTTAGATAGATTTTGAGCTTGAAGTGAATTAGGGTAAAGTTCCTTAGCACTAATGGCTAAAGGACTCAAAAACAAAACTAATAGAGTGCGCAACAAAAACAATTCATTGAACAGTATAAGCTAAGCCAGTCTAGGTGAGAATCTAGTCTATAATGAAGCAAGAATGCGGATTGTCATTTTGGCTAGTTCGAGCTTTGCCTGCCCTTCTCTTGAACGCCTAATCCAAGAACCTAATATAGAAGTTTTGGGGCTTATCACCCAGCCAGATAGACCAGTAGGCAGACAACAAAAACTCACTCCTACTCCTGCCAAAATCACTGCCTCCAAGCATGGACTGAAGATTTGGCAAGCCGAAAAACTATCACAAGCCTCTGATTTACTTGCAGAGCTGAAATCTCTCAAACCAGATGTTCTAATTTCAGTAGCTTACGGGCAAATCCTCAAAAAAGATTTCCTAGAATTAGCTCCACATGGAGTAGTGAACCTACATGCTAGCTTGTTACCTCTTTACAGGGGTCCTGCTCCCATCAACTGGATGATCATTCATGGTGAGAAGACTGTAGGTGTCAGCACTATGTATAGCGATGAGGGCGTAGATACAGGAGACATTTTACTACAAGCCTCAATAGCACTCCCAGAGAACGATACGGCTATTGATGTCACAGAGACACTTAGTCAACTAGGTGCAAATCTACTAATCGAGACTCTCCTCTCTTTAGATACTCTGCCTCGCCATCCACAAAATCTCAGTCAAATCAACCCCAACAAATTACTAGCTCCTTTTATGGACAGGAATCTAGGGTTTATAGATTTTATAGCAGAGACTATGACCCTAAGATCAGCGAGCCCAAGGCAAGCTGATTTCAAAGTAGAACTTAGTAATAATGCTCAAAATATCCATAACCTCATTAGAGGCACTCAAGCTTGGCCGGGGGCTCATTTTAAGTACCACAACAAAAAAATCTCTATTCTAGAGAGTAGAGTCATAAGCCAAGAAGGCTCAAAACCAGTAGGTGAGCTGCTTAGCAGAATCTCAGCAGACAAAAGCGACTCATCCATCATCATCAAATGCTATGACGGCAGTGAACTTAAAATCTTAAAAGTCAAACCCGAAAGTAAAAACACAATGCCAGCCTCTGCTTGGCTACAAGGTCTCACATCTCACTAGGAGAAAGCTCGTCTCCCTCGTCTTGAAGCCCGGGCATGATCTTGGAGAAGACCGTAAAATACATACTAATGATAGTTGCTAGAACGATAAACCCGAACAAGACCCCTTTCCACATGCCTTCAAAAATAAACATAGTTTAGATTTTAGCAGTTTTGCTTGAATTCATAACTATTGATGATTTCTAATGAGTCGGCTGAAGGCGCATACAACCTAGCTATGCTATTGATGACTTTGCAACAAGACTGTTGAGAGAAATACCATCGAGATAGTTGCCTACTAAGCTCAACTTGTCTTGCTGAGCGACTTTAGCCTGAATCTCTCTAATAAGTTTAGGATATCCCAAGTCATACTGAGGAATAGCCGCTTGAATGGTTTTGCTATCTATAATCTTAAAATCACCAAGCTCTAACTTAGACCTAGCATAAGGTCTTAGAACGGAGATCTGCTCAGCAATCAGCTGTTCATGAAAATCAGTCTCTAAGCTCGGTCTAGCATAAATAGTAAACAAATAATCATCTGCAAGCCGCCTCTCTCTAAATAGCTCTGAAGACCAAATCGTCCCCAAAGTATTAAGGTTGGAATGGACATGAGAGAGGAAACCAAAACCCTGAAACTCTTTTTTGAAGAGTCTCCTAGGAAAACTAATAGTCAGAAGACTAATAGGAGTATATTGAATTTGAGCTAATAAACTAGCTAGCTCATTAGCCCAAGTTGCATCCAAACCAAGTTCATAATTCGCCAAGATCTCTGCTGCTTGAAAAGCTTTGGTGGCTAGGATTATAGAGTTATATCCTTTGGCTTGACTGGGCTCAGCTCCTAGAATAATGTTTTTTCGACCTATCTTATCTGCCAGAGCCTCCACCAACGAAGACATACCCTCTCGAAAAGATAGAACCTCTATCGGACTCGCATGCCTAGCATCTGGGAGCTTTTCGGATAGGCTCTTAGATTTCGGCTTAAAAGCTTTATGCAAATATGATAATAAAATCGAAGAGCCTTGTTTATCTATATTATAGAGTTCTTGCAAGACCGCTTCAGCAGAGAGTTTGCGACTATCAGCCGCCCAGACTCCCTGCAAAAAACTAGCAGCAAGCTCAGCTAGCTCTAAACCAAATTTACGCTCCATAAATTCATGCACCGTCTCTTCTTGCTCAGAGCCTCTCCTAGACCAAGGTTCAGCCAAAACACGAATTATGGCTCCTATGGAAAGTATTTCTCCTCTCAGAAAATTCACAGGACTAACTTTAAGAAGTTTACGCCCAGTATAGAGATAGCGCTGAGTCTTCGAGAAGCCTCTCCTTAGCAAAGCCTCTTCTAGACCCAGTTCTGAGACCAATTGCATCATATGCTGATGGCTAGATAAAAAAGTATTAGGACCATATTCGTAAGGAATATCTGCGTAATGAGTATCTATACTGCCACCCAGTCTATTACTTCGTTCTAAGACTAATACAGACCTAAACGCCTGCTGCTGTCTATAAGCAGAAACCAAGCCAGAAATACCAGCACCTATAATTAAAACTTCTGCGTGCATAAAGGCTAAATTGCCGAGGCTAAGCGTAACGCAGATACTCACGATTTCGCAAGCTTCTGGAGACTTATAAGTGTTATAAACTCCAATAACTGGGCATAATATATACATACAGCCCGGCGGGACAAAACGGAAAACTTAAATCTTAATATCATCAAAAAGCAGGAACTAGGTAAAAACAGTTACTGGACTTGGATAGATTGCTCTACAGAGCTAGAAATATTACCATCTCTATCCTGAATGCTAAGACTAATACGGTGAAATCCCGGGCTCAGAGAGCTAAGCATTAAGGCTTTGGATTCTCCTAATGATCCATCTATATTGGATTCCCACAAATATCGTGCGATTTTTTTAGAGCTGGAACTTCTAGCCACCAAAGTATCATTAATACGACCAATATCCAAAGCAATATTAGTTGAAGCTAAGTCTACAACATGATCTGAATCTAGAACTCTTAGCACTCTAGTTACTGGTTTAGACCATTCTCCATCATCTCCACGCGCTCTCACGCTAATAAGATGAGTACCTACCGAGAGATCTTGCTTTGTGAAGCTTTGACTTGAAGCCAGCTCCCCATCTAGGTTTGAAGTCCACATATAAGCAGTAGCTTTACTTGCCTCAGCCTTGAAAGATGCTTCTTCTCCATAAGCAAGCACTGAGTCTAACTCGATATTATTAATTTCTGTAGGACTTTGGATATTAAGACTTAGGATAGCGGCAAAATCTTCATTGGGAATAGCTGCTTCCAAAATTCTCTGACGAATATCAGCAGCAGAGAGGCTATGACTTCGATCTTTGGATTTGATGAGAGCTGCCACCCCAGCCACAAAAGGAGCCGCCATCGAAGTCCCTGAACGGCTTTCGTAGCCTTTGATGCCTGTGCTCAGTATATTAGAACCGGGTGCAGCAATATCTACCCAAGAACCATAATTAGAGTAATAAGCTTTTTGATTATTAGCATCTACCGCACCTACAGCTATCACAAAAGGAATAGCAGCCGGATACTGCTGGTAAGGGACATTTCTATTACCAGCAGCAGCAACCAATACTATGCCCATATCATTAGCGATAGAAAGTATATCTTCTAGAACATTTAACTCTATGCCAACAAAACTCATATTGATGACATCTGCTTTATTGTCGATGGCATAAACAATCGCATCATAGATATCACTAGTTTTGAGATAGGTCCCTTGACCGTCTGAATAAGCGGCTCTTAGGGGCATGATTTTAGCCAAAGGCGCAACCCCATTAATTCCAATGGGATTAGATTTGGAAGCAGCAATAATACCAGCAACATGAGTACCATGACCATTGACATCACTAGGATCAGCGTCTTCTTCAGAACAATCCTCATTAGCAGCACAAATCAGCCTGCTAGCTTTGGCAACAAAATCATAACCTCTAATATCATCTATATAACCATTCCTATCATCATCTTTGCCATTAGAAGGAATCTCGTCTTCATTGGACCAAATATTTTTAGCTAGATCTGGGTGTTTATAATTTACTCCACTATCTATAACTGCCACCACAACTTCAGCCCCCCCCTCAGAAGCCCAATCATAATCTTGAGAAGCATGAGTTAAAGCCTGAACGGCTGTCACAGAAGCTATTCCAGTAGTATCTTCTGAACCACGATAAATATAATTAGGGTACATAGCTTCAATATCAGCATCTTGACTTAAATTTAGATTAGCTATTAAAGCTTTGAGTTCTTTTTTGGATAATTCTTTATTTAATTTAACCACCCTGAATTCTGAGAGTTTCCTTCTATGGTGACGGCGTGGTTTATGTAATCTCTGAATAGCAGATCCTGAGAGGGATTTAGCGCTAAGCTTGCTAGTTAATTTATTAAGCAAAGCCTCATCTGTAAGATTAGAATTTTTGAGTTTAACTATAATCTCATCTGGGCTATAGTCCTCCTCAGCCTCTAAGGGGGATGCGGACACTATTGAACTAGTAATCGCAAAAGCGAAAATTAAAACTACGCTGAGAATCCCCTTTCTCCCCATCTTAAATGCAGGATATCCAAGAAAGGTTAAGCTTAGGTTAAGGCTCTAAATCCTAATATCTATGACCCTTTCAATAGGGGCCGAGAAATAACCTCTTTTGTCGTGAAGGGTTAAACTAATCTTATGCAAGCCCGGACTGAGTTTGGTGATAGGGAAGCTGCGTTCATTACTAAAATCCCCATCTTTACTAGAAGTCCAGAGATATTCTTCTACAAAATCATCAGAAGAGCGGGGCATCATTGCCATCAAACGCCCATTGCGGCGCATAATGCGAGCACTAAGTTTTTCGACATTCTGGGTAAAGAGCCTAGCTTGTTTATCTATGGTTATAGTTTTGCTTACCGGCTCTGACCAGTCTCCAGCGTTATTCTCAACCCTAAGAGAGATTTTATGATCTCCCGGACTGAGATTCTCTATCTCGAAATCCGCTTCACTACTAAGATGACCATCTATACTAGAGTTCCATTCATAAGACTTAACACTTTGATCACCCTCACTAGCAGAAGCGCTGAAATGTACTTTCTGAGCCAATCCTGCGACTCTGGGGACTTCCATGCTATCTACCTGCAAAGGATAGACTATGTCCGCATTGAGTTGAGCTGTGCTAGCGATAAGTAAACCTGATTTAGAGATATCACTAGAAGAACTTAATATTCTTTGACGCACTTCTTCTGGGCTCAGATTCAGCTCTCTACTTTTGGAGATAACTAAAGCTGCCACTCCAGAGACGAAAGGAGCTGACATAGATGTACCAGTCTTACGAGCGAAACCATCATCAGGACTGGTACTCAGTATCGCTACACCGGGCGCAACGATATCAACCCAATCACCATAATTACTAAACTCAGTAACAACACCACTAGCGTCTACACTACCGACAGCTATCACTTCATCTAAAGCCGCCGGATAAGTAGCAGTACTACTAGAAGAATTACCAGCCGCCGCAACCATGACTATACCCAGTTCCTGAGCGCGTTTGACCACATCTTCAAGAACACCCAACCTAGAACCAGCGAAACTCATATTAATAACATCTGCACCATTACGAATGGCATACTCTACTGCTTCTGCCACATCTGAAGATTTGAGATAAGCGCTGTAACCCACTGAATAAGCAGCTCTTAGAGGCATAATCTGGGCTTTTGGAGCGACACCTGTAACACCGAACTCATTGTTTTGCTCAGCTGCGATAATACCAGCAACATGAGTACCATGACCATTAATATCACTAGGGTCATTGTCTCGTTTATCACAGTCTTCGGAAGCCAAACAAGACAGTCCTCCCTCTTTGACGAAATCCCAACCATGATCATCATCTATATAACCATTGTTATCATCATCTTTGAGGTTATTAGGGATTTCATCTGAGTTTTGCCAGATATTATTAGCTAGGTCTTTGTGTTTATAATCCACACCGGTATCTATCACTGCGACTACAACCCCTTCACCTTGGCTTTTTGACCATGCTTTATCTATGTTAATTTGCTCAAGAGCTTTTTGAGAACTATAGTAAGGATCATCTACTGTATTAGTAATCTCAAAAATATAATTTGGATAAGCAGCAATCAAATCATAATCATTAGTTTGAAGTCGTTCGGAATTCATGCGACTGATAATTCTGCGTAATTGTAGTTTCGATGTTTTTTTGCGCAGCCTTAAGAGCGCTACACTAGAAGCATCTCTGGCATTGACTTTGAGCCTAGTACTTGAAGAGCTAGGATTATGGTAGACAGCATTAGAACTTAATCTACTATAACCATGAGCAGTAGGTTCTCCTTCATCAACAGAAAGATGATAATGCTTGGCTATAGATTTGATAATCTCAGAATCTAATTCTCTATGAATTTTATTTGAAGAGAATTGAGCAGTTTTATATTTGTGGACTAATTTATTCTTGAGAGCTAACTTAGGGCGATATCGCACTATAATCTCGTCCTCTGCCATCGCATCTAGTTCCAAAGCAAGGTCTGACTCTGCCCTCAAAGGTAATTGCTGAAAGCAAAAGAGAATTAACCATATAATGCTAAGAAATCTCATCTAATTTGCCCCCAACTGAGCCCATAGAACTATCTTTCCTAGACAGAGCAGAGGCTTCACTCGCTTGTAAGGCTGATCCCCAGTGGCATAGACCTAGTTCAGAGACTCTAGACTCAATACTTTTTAATTAAAAATTAAGCTTGTAAATGCTAGAATTAGACCCTGAAACTAGCTTGTATCCAGTGATATAGGTTAGTTAGAGGATAAAACCTAAGGAGGAATACAAATGGCATCAACGCTAACAAAAGAAGCGAAGAAACTCAGGCCTTTGAACGATAAGCTTGTAGTACAAAAAGCTGAGGCTGAAGAAAAAACTGAAGGCGGTATTTTCCTGCCTAGCGGAGCACAGGAGAAACCCATAGAAGGCATAGTAGTAGCTGTTGGACCGGGTGCACCTAGCGACAAAGGTGAAAGACAACCTATGCAAGTCAAAGAAGGCGATAGAGTGCTCTACTCTAAATATTCAGGAACTGAAGTCAAAATCTCCAACAAAGAGTTTTTGATTATTTCAGAGAAAGATATTCTAGCGATCATTGAAGCTTAATTTTAGGAGGATTAAACAATGGTAAAAAAAATACTTAAACATGACGAAGCCCGCAAAGCACTAGCTAACGGCATTAGAACAGTAGCAGAGATAGTCTCTGTAACTCTTGGACCCGCTGGACGCAATGTGGTACTCGAAAAAAAATTCGGCGCACCACAATCTGTCCGTGATGGAGTAACCATCGTCAAAGAACTCACTGAACTTGAATGTCAGTTCGAGACTACTGGCGCCCAACTCATCAAAGAAGCAGCCAGCAAAACCAACGATCTTGCTGGAGATGGTACTACCACTGCAACAGTGCTTACTGGCGCTATTGTAGAAGCTGGTATGCGTCATCTAGCTGCTCGTGCCAACCCTGTACTGCTCAAACGCGGTATGGACAAAGCTACAGAGCTAGTAGTCGAAGAGTTCAAAGCTATGTCTCGTCCAGTCAAATCTAACCGTGATATAGAGCAAGTCGCTACTATATCTGCGGCCAATGACAGCGAGATCGGCAAACTCATAGCTGAAGCGATGGAAAGAGTCGGTCAGAACGGCGTTATCACTATCGAAGAGTCCAAATCTATGAATACAGAGCTTGAGATAGTAGAAGGTATGCAGTTTGACAAAGGCTACATCTCTCCTTATTTCGTCAATGACTCTGAACGCATGGAAGCCTCTCTAGAAGAGCCTTTTGTGCTTCTTGCTGACAAAAAAATCAACATAGTCCAAGACCTAGTACCTGTACTAGAACAGGTAGCTAGATCTGGTAAGCCTTTGCTTATCATTGCTGAAGATGTAGAAGGCGAGGCTTTGGCAGCTCTTGTCATCAATAGCCTCAGACAAGTCATCAAAGTCGCTGCTATCAAAGCACCCGGCTTCGGCGATAGACGCAAAGCTATGCTTCAAGACATTGCTACTCTAACTGAAGGCAAAGTCATCTCTGAAGAGACTGGAGACCAGCTCAAAGACATTAGTCTAGAGTCTCTAGGTCGTGCTCGCAAAGCCGTAGTCTCCAAAGACAAAACCATCATAGTAGCGCCAGACTCTAGCAAAGAAGCTGTTGCTCAACGCATCAGCCAAATCGACAAAGAAATCGCTAAGTCTGACTCTGAATACGACAAAGAAAAACTCCAAGAGCGCAAAGCTAAACTCTCTGGTGGTGTAGCGGTAATCAAAGTCGGTGCTCATACTGAGCCTGAACTCAAAGACCGCAAACTCCGTCTAGAAGACGCTTTGAATGCTACTCGTGCAGCAGTCGAAGAAGGCATAGTGCCCGGTGGTGGTACTGCCCAACTCAAAGCCTCCAAAAAACTAGAGTCTAGACTCTCTGAGTTCGAAGGAGAAGAAAGACTAGGAGCAGAGATCATCGTTACAGCTCTTCGTAAACCTACTTACCAGATAGCTTGCAATGCTGGCTTCTCTGGTGAAGTAGTTATCGAGAGGGTGCTGAGCGAAAGCAATGCTGAAGTAGGTTTCAACGCTGCAGTAGGTCAATATGTGAACATGTTTGACGCTGGTATCGTAGATCCTGCCAAAGTAGCTCGTTGTTCTCTACAGAATGCTGTATCAGTATCAGGTCAAATCCTGCTTACTGATGCCATTATCGTAGAAGCCAAATCCGAAGAACCTGCTCATGCTCATGGCGGAGCTGGTATGCCCGGTGCTTTCTAAGCTACGGGGCTTCTGCTCTGTTCACAAGAACCAATAAAAACCCCACAAACCCTGCTCTAGAGCGGGGTTTGTGCTTTTATTATATGAGTACTCGCGCGTGGGCAAGCCCCCCGAGATTTACGCTACGCTGTTAAAAAATCTTTTTGTGAAATTAATCTGAAAAACTTGAGTATTAATCATAAAGACTAGTTAAAATTGTCAATATAGATAGATGCTTCCGGCTAGCCCTGCCACTCCAAGTTATGCACCTCTTAGCTTGCCTGCTCTAGTAGAAGGCCGTTCTGAACCTGCTCCTCTAGGACAAGCCAGTCATGGAAATAATATAGAAGCAGCTGTTAATAATGACGGCATTGATTCAATAACCAAAACCCCAAGCCAAAAAGCCAATCAAGGCAGCCTCTGCTATCTCCCAGATCAGGCAGTCAAGATAGCTTATGCCTTCACCCCTCTCTGCCACTTGCTTGCAGGCTTAGGCAAAATTTTTGCTCAAGATAGTGCTTGGGCTAAATTTTTAGATAAATTTTCACTTATTGCAACTCGCATAGTCAATGGTTTGAACTACTTAGATAAAGGTCAAGATGCGCTCAGATTCGGTCGTTCGTGGGATGCTATTGCGCGTTTTGTGTATCCTATCGTAAGTTGCTTCTCATCTGTTGAAGATCTCTTCGGACTTACTGGTTTTAGTAGTGGACTTAGCATGCATACTGATGCCCAGAAAGCTCGTGTACACAAGATGCTAGGAAACAATTACAACAAACCACCCTTTAATTGGAAGAGACTTAAAACCGAATTTATAGCCAACTGCCAAGTTTTTCCTCAGCTAATTAAAGAAATTTTTGAATCTGGCTTTGGCAAAAATCGAAAACTCTTCCTCCCAGAAAAAGCTCCGGAAGGTCAAGCCGTAGAACAAGGTCATACAATGGCTTTGGGCGGTCATTTGAATTTCAGTGGAGCTATCTTAACTCTAGCTAGCTTAGCGACCAAACATAGTATCAAACCTTTGCATGTCTTGGCTGCTGTAATTCGAAACGCTGGTTCTATTATTAGTGATTTTGCAAAGCTAACTCATCCAGACCCAAATTACAAAAAAGCTACTATAGCTTATTTTATAGTTTCGGCTCTTGATTTTAGTCAGTCTCTAGTGAGCCCTGCTATTGCTGCAATCATAGGACACTTCAGCCAAGCCTTCGCTAATATTGCGAACTATTTTTATGTCAACACCTCAAAAGCCACTAGTGATGGGGCTTTCAAGGATTATAAACTTTCAGAACATTAGATCCAAGGCTAGCTAAAAGCCTCGGTATCTCTGCTAGTGCATAGAAAGGTAGCGAGAGTATCGCCCCATCATAAGATAGGGGACTAATTTCTGAGCGTTATACTAATATTCCACCCCTTATTCATGGTTTTTACCAGTATAAATCAGGGTATTCCCATGATTTATGAGGATAAGAGGCACTGTTGTCAGCTATTCACATTATTTACTTAAATCTGTCACAAACTCTCTTTCTCTTTCTTTATAAACTTATGTTAAATTCACTTGCTGCTAGGGCCTTGGCTAGAGTCTCAGAAGTCATAATAACCGCTAATCATCACAGGATAGGAGATACTGTGGCTTATTTGGAAAAGACTGGCGCGGTGAACCCAGCACTACTGGAGTTAATGAGAAGTACACTTCTCGAACAGCACAGTCTATTTCAATTTATTAACGCTTTAATACAATATCCTTCTGTGGAAGCCCTTAGACTAAAAACCCTACTTGGAAATTTGAGTGTCAACCAACAAAGCCAATTTACACCTCTTACTTCGAATAGCTCAGATTCTCGCACAAACACTAGAAAAATCTGGTCTGTGCCAGCAGGTGATGCTGGGCAAGACCTTCAATCGAACTTTCCTGTGATTTCAAACTTTTT
>CAZASO010000014.1:7965-26412 GCA_964487825.1 uncultured Gammaproteobacteria bacterium | reverse complement strand
ATGTCTTGGGCTTTGATGTTTTTATATATGCTGATGTGGATATCCCCAGTTTGACTGGCTGCCGTGCTGAACCCATCTGCCTGCCTGCTGCCCGCGCTGTGTTGACCATCTGCCGCGCTGAACCCGGCTGCCTGACTGCTTTCTGCGCTGTGTTGACTATCTGCTGCGCTGAACCCAGCTGCCTGACTGCTGCCTAGACCTGCACAAGCAGAGATGACAGCTCTTGCTACGCTGAGAGTTTTGAGCCAAATCTCTTCAGGGTCATGTTCTACCCAGCCAGCTTGAGGGAAGATTTGTCTAATCTCTTGCTGGGCGATGCCGCAAATAAAACCCTCATCATCAATGATGAGTGCTCTAGTGCTAGTAGTACCTTCGTCTATGGTGAGAATCATACTAAGCGATTTTTGGTCAAATCTAATTCGTTACTAATATGCTGAGAAATAATATTGAGCACCTGCATGTCTACTAGATCACGGCTCAATCCTATAGTCAACCTGCGTTCTAGGATATCTTCTAGAGTATAAGCTTTTTCATAGCGAATAGCAAAAACTATCTGGGCTTCTATATCCTCATAATCTGCATGGATACGCTGTTTGAGTTTGGGATTGATTTGGCAGAGCTGCATAACATCTTCGGCTCTAGTTCCATAGAGCATTATCAAATGCATTATGGTAGCGGCTTCTAGGTCATAGGCTCCAAGATATTCTGGGAGTTTTTGTTTGAGGTAAGTCTCGAAAGGTAGATCGTTGAAATTACAACCTATACTGGGCTCTATAGCGGTCAGACAATCTACACTAGTGAAAAGGTCTAGAATTTCTTTGGAGAGATTGCGGAAAGTTGTAATCTTGCCGCCCAAAATAGAATAATAATTCTGGACACCATCTTCGTCTTTGGCGTGATGATATATAAAATGTCTGCGAGTTACAGCAGCAGCACTTTTGGCGCGGGGATCATAGGGCAGGGGTCTTACTCCACAAAAAGTTTTGACTATATCATCAGGCTTCAAATGCGCATGGGGAAAGAGTCGGTTAGTTTCATCTAATAAATATTCAATTTCTTGATTTGAGATTTTGAGTTGATGGGGCCGAGCCTCTTCATCTTCAGTTAGAAAAAGATCTGTAGTCCCTATGAGATATAGGTCTTTATTGAAGCCTAGCTTAAAAGGTAATATGAAAAAAGGTCTAGAGTCTTTGAAAGCTTCAGCATAGACCCCATGATTTTTGGGAGCGCCTTTGAATGACTCTACTACGATATGACTACCTTTGGTTCCTTGTATTCTTTGTGGTAAAGGATGAGGCGGATATAAAGACTCTCTTTGACGAAGCCTAGTGTTCATGAGGTCTACAGCGGGTCCAGTCATATTGATGACATATTTGGCTTGAGCTGTATATGGCAGGGACTTGTTGAGTAAATCCTTGAAGCGCACAGAACGCACTATGTATTTGGCTGTAGTATCTGGGTCATTATCTTCTAGTGGATCACACTGGATCTCTGTTACTTCACAGTGATTGAGGCAGATTGCACCCATTTCTTCTGCGCTGAGAATATTCTCTAGGCAGATCCTTTCTATAAAACAAGCTTGACCGTCATAATAACTTAGAGCTCCCTTTAGCCCATGCTTATTGAGTCCTAGACTTCCATGCAGAAGTTCTTTTTTGGAATGACTTTCATAAGGCTTGAGAGATTTATTGCCAGAGAGTAGATCGTAGATACTCAGTCCCAGTCTGAGTTTTAGCATACCCATGCGGCTATGCTCATAGACAGGGATCATTAGTTGCAGGCGATGTACTAAGTTGGGATATTTTTTGAAAAGGATTTCTCTTTCTCTAAGACTTTCTTTGACTAGATCGAATTCAAAATGCTCCAGATACCTAAGCCCTCCGTGAATGAGCCTTGTAGAGTGACTGCTACAACCAGAAGCAAAATCATTTTTTTCTAGCAATAAGACTTTGAGTCCTCTTTCAGCGGCATCACGAGCCAGACCTGCTCCATTAATGCCACCACCTATAATGATGAGATCAAAAGCTTTACTAAAAAGAGTTTTGTCTAAGTGTCTGATAGAACTCACTATCGTATTATGCCCAAAGCTTTCAGTTTATGTCACCTTCGGTATCAGAGAGCCCCTCAGCTCAAAACCTTTCAGAGACAGTCTTATAGCCCAGAGTGAAATTACCTTCACTGTGGATTAATTTCATATTGACACTGTTGTTATCTAGGCTAAATTCATAAGTGTTCTTAATGAAATCATCTGGGCTGGAGATCTCATGTTCGCCGTCATCGTCATAGTAAGAATAACTAAGTTTGGTTTTTTTCTTATTACTACAAACATAAAATTTGAGAACTTCCTTGGACTTGATAGTCTCTAGCATCGGTATAACAGAATTATTGCGGATATAGACAGGGAAGTTTTTGGCGTTGAATTCTTCTTCTATCCATTCACCACCTTTGTATTCTTTGTGATTAAACCAGTTAATCCATGAATGATTGGCTGGTAGGTAGACCCTGTGACGCAGGCTTGAACCCTGCATAGGCTCTGTGATTGGGGCTATAAGCAGACTGTCACCGAACATATATTCAAAACTCAGATCATGAGTTTGGGGATCGTCAGGGAAGTCATAAACTAGTGGTCTCATGATAGGAGTTCCGTCTAGGCTGGCACGATAAGCAGCTTGGTAGATATAAGGCAGTAGCCTATCTCTAAGGTTCATAAAATCACGAATGATACTAAAATACTCAGGTTTGCTTTTGGCATGTAACCAAGGTTCGGTGGGGGTTTCTTTGTAGGAGTGTAAGCAAAATCTAGGTTGAAAGATACCATTTTGTATCCAGCGTAATAATAATTCTGGATCTGGGCTCTCACCCCAGAAACCACCGATATCGCAGCCACTGTGTATAAGTCCTGAAAGCCCCATGGATAGTAGGATTGCGTTATCGTATTTGAGAGAGTTCCAGCTACTATAATTATCACCAGTCCAAGACTGGGCATATTTTTGGATACCAGCATAGCCGCTACGACTTAATATCCAAGGGCGTTTGATTTTATTTGGGTTTTCTGCCGTGTAGTATTCTTGGCTAGCTTCCCAAGCGGTCTTAGCCATAAGCAGAGGCATCTGGATAGTTTTAGAACTGTATTGATGAGGGCTATTGATCTCGTATTCGTTGTTGTCATTCCAGATACCTCGAATACCTTGAGCCAAGATGTGTCGTTTGAGTTTGTCTTTCCACCAAGATTGAGTCTCACTAAGACTAAAATCCATATAAGAACCCATACCACTCCAATAGCTCTCTAGGACTGCTTTATAGCCTTGTTTGCTTTTTTCACCGATGAACAAACCTAGTTTGGCGGCTTCATCATAGAGAGCATGTTCTTTGAGTAGAACAGGTTTTACATTGGCGCATAATTCAGCACCTAATTCTTTGCAAGTAGCAGAGAAGCCCTGAGGGTTAGGGAACTTACTTCTGTTCCAGTTGAACTGTAATCTGCGCTTGTCTTTGTCTAAAGTGTAACCAGATGAGAGATGAAAAGCCGTGGTTTTGATATTGAGGGCATTAGCTTTGGAGAGCATGCCTATGATTTTTTGACTAGATTTGTCTTCTTCTGTGTAGACCATGCCGCTAGCTAGATACCCAAGCGTGAATTTAGGAACCAGTGGAACCCTGCCACTGAGTAGGTTGTAGCCTTGTACTACTTCTGCGATAGAAGGGCCTAGGATGAGATAGTAAGATAGTTCAGAGGATGCTGCACCAAAATGATAATAAGGGATAGGTTTGCGCTCTCTACCGAAATCAAAAAACTTGGGACTTAGATTGTCAAAAAATATTCCGTGAGCGATTTTATTTTGGCGCTCGAAATGTATAAAAAACGGAATATCTTTGTAGAGAGGATCGCTAGATTTGGAGTCATAACCAAGAGCATCTAGGGGGGCATTGCGAAATCTTTGTCCCCAGTGGTTGATCTCTCCTGTTTTGTCACCTAGACCATAAATACAAGGTGTGTGTTCTAAGCTCTGGATTTGTTTATAACAACGAATCTCCTCAGAGTCAGTCCAGAAGCCGAGTCCCGGGACATCTTGGCTGATAATATTTGCTTCTTTGTCGCGGACGCTTATAGCGAGAGGATTGCTATCTATGTGAATATCTATTTTGTTCGTGCTAATGCGATTTTTAGTGATTTTAGTTTTGACACTAGGATTGAGTTTTAGCTCTAAGAAGGGACTGATAAGGGCTTTGCGACTAGTGCTGTAACGAAACTGAATAATGCTTTCTTCGAGAAAACAAATATGCAAAAACCAAGTTTGCTTATCACCCCTAAGCTCTCCTAGATAATGGGCGCTATTGATTTGCTTAAGAGACTCTAAGCTCAAGCCATTTTGTAGACCATAAAAAGTATTATTGCTTTTCAAATAGGGGGACCTTAGTCTCTTATACCCCCAACTAGGCTTCTTAGCAAAGAGTAGATTTGCTTGATCAGGCTTAAAATAGCCAAGACCAAAACAGGTCTTAACATAATCGTGTTATAATAGATTCTATGAGGCCCCAAGCAGACCCAATGTCTACTAGTTCTTCTTTGGATATAGCTCGTTCTGTTTTTGCTGATGAGATAGAAGCTCTTCAGAGAGTTGCTTTGGCCTTGGATGCTAATTTTGAAGCAGCAGTAGAACTTATAGTTCGTAGCAAAGGCAGAGTAGTTCTTAGCGGCATGGGTAAGTCTGGTCATATAGGAGCCAAGATCGCAGCTACTTTGGCTAGCACTGGGACTCCAGCTTTTTTTGTGCATCCTGCTGAGATGGGTCACGGGGATTTGGGAATGCTTAGACCTGAGGATATAGTGATAGCTATTTCTTTCAGTGGCAATACCGAAGAGCTTCGTAAGGTTCTGGGTCCCATCAAGAGGTTAGGTAATTCTTTGATATCTATTACATCTAATCCTAGTAGTGTTCTAGCAGAATTTTCTGATGTGATTTTATTAACACCTATTCCTAGAGAAGCTTGCCCTTTAGATCTTGCACCTACTAGTAGTACTACAGCAGCTTTAGTGATGGGAGATGCTCTTGCTATAGCTTTGATGCGCAAGCGTAATTTTAGAGCAGAAGATTTTGCAAGATCTCACCCATTGGGCAGTCTTGGCAAGAGTCTTGCTATAGTTTCTGATTTGATGCGTCCCAAACAAAAAATACCCCAAGTTAGGCCAGAAGCCAGTCTGCAAGAGCTGTTGGAGGAAATTAGTTCCAAGGGGCTAGGCTTTACAACAGTACTTAATTCGGAATCTAAACTTGAAGGTCTTATCACAGATGGAGACCTCAGGAGGGCTCAGCTCAAATATGGAGCAGATGTCTTCAATAAACAAGCCAGAGATTTGATGACCAGTCAACCTAAGACCATAGAAGCTAGTGCTGCTGCTCTTAGCGCTCTCAAACTTATGGAAGAACACCGCATATCTAGTTTGGTGGTGCTTGACGAAGCCAAGAGACCTTGCGGTATAGTGGATCTCAAGGACTTTTTAGAGGCAGGCTTCCTATGAAAATGATCAGACTTAATTTTTTTGGCATCTTCTTGATAATTTTAGTTTTGGCAGCTTTGGTTTTTTTGCCTAGTCTTATTATTCAATCCCTTTGGAATAGCGCTTTTCAGAGAGTTTTAGATAGAGATTTTAATATTAGCCTTTGGCAGGCTACATTACTTTGGGGTGCTGCTGTTTCTCTTTTGTTTATGACTGGTTTGTTCAAATTCCAAATAGATTTCCGTAGTATAGAGAAGATCAATGTAGATGATATAGATGATCCTGATCTCAAACAAGAAATCCAACAAATCAAAGCTAGTATCCAGCAACAAGATAGTGAGTCCAAAGACCCAGAAAAACCTAATTAGGGTAGATGCTAGTCAGGGGTTCGTGCTCAGTGACTTTCATGCTGAGTTGAATACGGTTGACGAGATGGGCGTTATGATCTTCACCCCAGTTGAAACCTAGATCCAGACTGGCTCCTATGAGGTCTGCTCTGCGAACAATTTCTCTGAGTTTGTGTTTGCTAGAGTCTTCTTTGATTGGTAGCCCATCATAAGTGAGTTTGATGTTGAGATTGTCTGTCATATGCAAGACATCTATATTAATGTGGCTGAGTAATTTACTAGTGTTCTCTTCTATAATGCATTCTACCAGTCTTTGAATGATACGGAATAAATTAGCTTTCTCGATACTATCTAGTTCTACATGAGCCGCATTGGGACTGAGATAGATGCGAGGTTTGCCCCTGTAGATTTCTGTGATTTTACGAGCATAGATTTCTAGGGGATCTATGAGGCCTCTACCTGATTCGAATTGAAAGGGAACCATGGTGAACAAGAGAGTATCTAACTCAGTGATAATTTTTTCAAAATCATAGCGAATAAGTTCAAACTTGGTTTGGCTTGTAATGTCTAGATCCAATCTATCGCAAAGATCATCAAGCTCCATCTGGATGCGGCTTAGAGGGGCTACGGTACGAACTTGGATATCTTTGGAGAGAAGATCTAAGCTGTATTCTAGTTCTTTGTAGATTTTATTGCGCAGTTCTTGGCTATCAAGAATGGCTGGACTATTTAGCTGGCGATTAATCTCTGGTAAAGGGATTCTGGGCATGGGTGCTAGATCTGGAATGCGTAGAGAAGAAGGTTTGTGTTTTTGTAGTTGCTCCCGTAGATTTTGTCCTGCTTGAAAAGAGAAAGAACTTAGTTGGGATAGGAGGGCTCCGAGCCGCTCTAAGACTGCTTTGTAGCCATTATTAGTAGGGGTTTTACTTTTATCGTCGTATTCTCTAGTAGTTGCGCCGCTTACTTTGTGTTGTTGACGAGCCTCCCAAGCATCTAGTGCAAAAGACAAAGCACAACTGAGTATCAGGCTAAGAAGAATAACAGAGCTTTCTAGATACTTGTCGAAAAAGAACATTAGTTGTCCTATGGTTAAAATACTTAGACCAAGGAAGCCCAAGATTATCCAGCGAATCCTTACTACTGTAGAGACGAAAAGCACTCCAGCACAGCTTGCTAGAAGAAAACCCAAAATGGGGTGAAATCTCATATAGTGTAACCAGTTTGCAGAACTATAGTTGACGACACTGTTGATTTTATTACCAGTAAAAGATTTTTTATCAAACTCTGATTTGATGATGATAGCTCTCCCTTGTAAATCACTAGGAGAGATTTTGCCATTAAGAAAATCTGCAAGAGAGGCTGAGCGATAATTACTAGCGTTTTGATTTAATAGATAAGTTTTAGAGTTTTCTTGTTTGAATTCTGAGACTTCAAAATCTTCAGTGATAATATCCAAGGGGGCTCCAAGGCTTGGGAGTCCTGAGCCTAGGTTTAGGGAGCTTAATAAATTGCCACTGATATTGTTGATGGCAATATTGATAGAACTCACATTCTCGCTGTCTAGATTGAGAATGATATTTTCTAGGAAATCCTTCAGAAAGGCAGCATCATAAGCGGCTGGATTACTGAGGTCTTGGTTCATAAGCCTCATAGTTTTTTGGTCTAGGTTAAGGACTAGGGCTCCTTTGTTTTGTTTGAAGAAGCTGGAAATGTTGAGAAAATTCCTAGAAGCGAGTATAGGTTTTTCTAGACCAAGATAGACAGGGCTTGCTATAAAAGACAAGCAGATAAACATAAGAGCGCCAATTAGTCCACCAACTAATAACCTTTGCTGAAAAGATGACATCTATACCATTGTAGCGCAGACTTGCTTTTAGCCTGTTGCTGCGGCTTTTTGGGCTTCTGGGATAGAGTCTAGATACTTTAGCCCAGCGGCTGTGATAACTCTACCCCTAGCTGTTCTAGAGATGAGGCCAGATTGCAAAAGGAAAGGCTCGTAGTAGTCTTCTATGCTTTCTTTGTCTTCACCTAAGATGGCTGCAATACTAGAAAGCCCCACCGGACCCCCTGAGAATTTGTCACGCATAATGCTTAGGATGCGAAGATCCATGGTATCTAAGCCAGAGGCGTCTATGCGATAGGCATCTAAAGCCATATCAGCCAAATCCTTATCTATGTGGGATTGACCTTGGTGCTGGCTATAATCTCTTACTAATCTAAGTAGCCTATTAACTATGCGAGGAGTACCTCTAGCTCTACGAGCAATGCTCAAAGCCGCTTGGCGAGAGCAGGAGATGCCGAGTAGTTTGGAGTTGCGTTCTACTAGATCTGCAAGCTCTGTCTCGTTATATAGCTCCATACGATGTAAATGCACAAACCTGTCCCTAAGCGGGGCACTGATATAACCCAGTTTGGTAGTGGCTCCTAGCAAAATAAATTTGTTGATCTTGAGCCTCATGACCCGGCTGCTATGACCTTTGCCGCTACTAAGGTCTATCTCAAAATCCTCAAGAGCAGGGTATAAAAGCTCTTCGGTGATTTTGTTGAGGCGATGTATCTCATCTATAAAAAGAACATCACCAGCATTCAGGGACATCAGTATACCGATAATGTCTTTGGGTCTCTCAAGAGCAGGCGCTGAGAAGATCTTGGCTTGGCTGCCTAACTCATTCGCTATCATGTAGGCGCAGCTAGTTTTGCCAAGACCGGGAGGACCATAGAGCAAAATATGTCCTAGACTGGCTTTGTCTCCTCGGTTCTGGGCAGCGCCTATAGAGATGCGTAGAAGTTCTTTGAGCTGAGTCTGTCCGATATAGTCTTGAAAATTAACTGGTCTAAGCTGAGATTCTATGGCTTCGAATTTGGCATCACTAGGGTTTTGTTCTGCTGTGAGTTTGGGGAGTGGACTAAGATCTGGGCCCTGCTCTGTGTTCTGATAGGATGGGACTAGAACCATACATAGATAAGTCTATCATGGCTTGGTGTAAGATAGCTTACTAATGACCAAAGTCCTCTTCGAGTCTAGTTCTCAGATTTTTGTCGAGAATCTTGCCAAATCAAAACATGACTTGGCTACTATTGCTACTCAGATTTTGCAAGCAGAGCGAATTTCCGTAGAGGATGCTTGCAAGCTCATCAAAAGCCCTCATTTAATAGAGTTGGGGCAGATGGCGAATTTTGTGCGTCAAAGAAAAGCTTATGAAGTGGCTTTGAGACAGGGTTTCACAGAAGAAGAGGCTCTAAGGAGAACTCGCACCGTATGGTGGAATACTAACTTGCATCTTAATCCGACCAATGTGTGTATAGGTTCTTGTGATTTTTGTTCTTTTGCTCGGAAACCCGGTGAGGAAGGGGCTTATACCATGAGTGTTGATGAAGCCGTGGAAAGAGTACAGGTCGCTAGAGCAGAAGGAGCAAGTGAAGTTCATATCGTCGGAGGGCTGAACCCCAAGACACTAATAGACTACTATTCAGATTTAATCTCAAACATTAAATCCCAAGTGCCGGGCATACATGTCAAAGCTTTTACTGCTGTCGAGATAGAGTTCTTCGGTAAATTTGCTCGTAAAGCAGATGGCTCTAAGATGACTTATTCTGAAATTTTTGATTTATTGATAGCTGCTGGTTTGGATAGTATGCCCGGAGGAGGAGCTGAGATTTTTGCGCGTTCGGTTAGAGATGAGATGTGCCCTGATAAAATTCCAGCGGAACTTTGGGTAGAGATACACAAAGTCGCTCACAGTAAGGGTTTGCGCAGTAACGCTACTATGCTAGCAGGCATAGGAGAAGAGCCCGAAGAAAGAGTAGAGCATTTGGATATTTTACGCCAAGCCCAAGATATTAGTGGAGGATTTCAGACTTTTATACCTTTGACTTGTCATTATGAAGGTAATGATTTGTTGGCTAGGGGCATTAAGCCACTTACAGGTTTAGATCAACTTCGTAATATAGCCGTCTCACGCATTATGCTTGATAATTTCGATAATATCAAAGCTTATTGGATTCAGCTCGGGGAGAAGCTTGCGCAGGTTGCTTTGAGTTTTGGAGCCAATGATTTGGATGGTACTGTAAAAGCAGAACGCATAACTTATGCTGCAGGTGCTCGCTGTAGATCACTCACAGAAGAGACTCTGATCAATATCATTCAGGGAGCTAGATTGATAGCCGAAGAGAGAGATAGTCTATATCAACCCATTGCGACTAGTCCTTATCGAGTGATGGCTGCTCTATGACCAGTTTACATATTAATATAGATCATGTTGCGACATTAAGGCAGGCTAGAAAAACTATAGAACCTAGTCCCTTAGAGGCTTTGAAGATATTGGAGTCTAGTGGAGTCGCTGGTATCACCATACATCTAAGAGAAGATCGCCGTCATATTAATGATGCAGATGTAGCAGAGATAGATGGGTATCTGCGTAGCAGCCGAAGTCCTTTGCTTTTGACTTTTGAGATGGGGGCGACAGAAGAGATTAGAGCCCTCTGTCTCAGTAGCTGCGCGCATTTGGCGACTATAGTCCCTGAGTCTAGAGCAGAGCTAACTACAGAAGGGGGCATGGACTTAGTTGCCCGTTTTGATTATTTGCAAGAATTTATAAAACCTATTCAAGCTCAAGGTATTCCGATTAGTTTTTTCGTAGACCCGCTCAAGGAGCAGGTTCTAGCGGCTCATCAACTAGGGGCAGAATATATAGAGTTACATACAGGGACTTATGCAAATTTATTTTTACAAAACTCAGAACCCTCAGTATATGCAGAATATTCTCGCCTCCAAGAAGCCGCTCTCTATGCTCAGAGTCTAGGGCTTAAAACCAATCTGGGACATGGTTTGACTCTGCCCAACTTGGCTCCTTTGCTAAGGATACCTAATATTAGTGAATTGCATATAGGGCATAGCATCATAGCTAATTCTATTTATGATGGTTTGGGAGTTGTTGTAGAGAGGTTTTTGGGATTGATTAATGCTTCGGCTAGTTCCTAGCGGAAGGGCGGTCCCGAGCTTCTAATAACTTTTGATGACTTCTAGCATCTCATCAGTTGCTAAATGCTCAGGATAGATGCTAATACCCGCATTAACATTGAGTTTGCGAGCTACAGCTAGACTAGTAGAGATTTGCTCAGGAGTAGTGCGCTCACCATCTGTTATGAGATGTATTTTGACGTCATCTTTGCCAGTATAGTTGCGGATGCGCTCTACGGTGTCTGTAACAAAATCCTCAACTACGCCGGCTTGGTGTTTGTTTTTCATGCCATGCCAATAAGTCATAGGCATTAGTACATCCCAGTTAGAGCCAATGTATTTCCAAGGATATAAAGGTTTAATGCGGGGAGAAAAAACTATAGCCAAGAGAGGATAATCAGAAGGGATTTGGTTTTTGATTTTTTGGGTGTATCTCTCGACAGCTCTTATACTGGTGTTCTCTTCTATGTCTGCAGCCATACCATCGAAGCTATGTCCGTCAGAAGTCTTATAGAGAGCAGGTTTGACATATCTTTCTACATCAGCATCTACATTGTTGAGGTAACAGTAAGACCAGCCTATAACTTTAATGTCGGCGGCATGGGCTTTGCGTAAAATCTCATCTATTGCTTGAGGATGTTTCAAGACGGGAGTGTTGGAGCGATTGATTTGTAGGTAGATAGTATCTATATCAAAACGCTGGAGGCGACTGATAAAAGCATCTAGATCTTTGGGGTAGTTCCAGACATTTACCCAAGTACCTTTGCCGCCAGTGACTAATTCTAGTTCTTTGATTTTACGAAGTTTGCTAATTTTAAGTTCTATGTCTTTATGGCTAGGGATATGTTCTTCTAGGGCTTGTTCTGCGAACTTTTTACATTCTTCGAGGCGCTCTTTATCTTCTCTAGATTCAAAAATCCCAGAGCAAGACGCATTCATAGTATTGTTCTGGACTTCTCCTATAACCAAGGCCTGAGCAGGCTGTTTCAAGATTAGAATAGCGAAAACGATAATAAAAAATCTAAACATATAAAAGAGACTAATTACTATATTATTCCACTTTAGACCAAAGCCCTAACAAACTGGCTAATAAGCAGTAAATAAACGGTAAAAGAAATAATATCTATGGTGGTAGTGATAAGAGGACCACTAGCAACAGCAGGGTCTATATCAAGTTTTTTGAAGATCATGGGAGTGATGGTCCCGAGGCTCACAGCAAGAGCCATAGAGAGGACTAGAGATAGGGCTATGAGGGAAGACAGAGTTAGGTTCTGATAAAAGAAATAAGAAATAAAAGCTGTGATGCTGGCACAGGTTCCACCTATGGCAAGACTAATAAGCAGTTCATGAAAAAAAATATTAACAGAGTTTTTGAGTTCTATTTCACCAGTAGCGATACCTCGGACGATGATGGTAGTAGACTGGGTTCCAACATTACCAGAAAGACCAGAGAGTAGTGGCATAAAAGAAATAGCGATGGGTACTGTAGCTATGATTTCGTCAAACCTAGCAATGATGAGGGCTGCAAGGCATTGGCCTAGTAGAGTAACTATAAGCCAAGGGCTGCGAGCTTTGTAGGCGCTAGAGTAAGATTTGAAAGTCAGGGAGGGCGCTGCGATATCAGACTCGGTCTCTACATTGATACCGCTAGACTGGTAGATATCAGCAGTGGCTTCTTCTTCTATGACTTCTACAGCGTCATCTATGGTGATAATCCCAAGAAGTTGCCTTTGTTCATTAACTACAGGCAAAGCCAAAAAATGATATTTGGAGATTAATTCAGCAGCTTCTTCTCTATCGCTATCAGCTTGAATGGAAACAACCTCTGTACTCATATGGTCTGAGACTAGGTCGTTATCTTCTGCTAAAAACAATTCGCGCAGACTGATAACACCGCTGAGTTCGCCTAGTTTTTGAGTTACATAAACATAGATGATTTGACTATGTATTTCTCTGGCTTTGAGTCTTACATAACGCACGGCAGCACTGCATTTGAGATCTCCTCTCACGCTAACAAAATGTGGACTCATCATACCACCGCAGGTATGAGGCTCATATTCTAAGAGTGCTTTGAGTTCATAGGGTCTCTGGATGCGTTCTAGGATATTGGCCATTCGCTGATCTTCGAGTAGTCCCACAATATCAGCAGCATCATCTAATTCCATTTGGTTGGCTAGCTTGGCTATTTCTTCGTCAGAGAGAGTTTTGAGGAGATCGAGTATTTCAGCAGCTTCTAGTTCAACTAGAACTTTGGCTCCTTGTTCGTAAGATAAAATATCAAAAAGTTTTTTTTGTTCAGTATCGCTAAGACCTCTGTATTCTTGAGCTAAATCTTGGGCTAAATACTCATCTAGGCTAAGCCTTAGCTCGGCGATGCGAGTCTCATCTATATCGTTTAATATATTTTGTAAGTCAATATTAGACATAAAATAGCCTATTCAATTAGTAAAACCCTGTACAATAATACAATTTATAAGTGCCAAAAATCCTTCAAAATCGCATAGTAATAGGAATTATTCTAATAATTCTTGTAATGTTAGCTAATTACAGTAGCCCCCAGATTTGGGCGGCTTGTGTTCTACTAGTAGCCTTACTTGGTTTTAATGAATTTGAAAAACTTTGTGCTCACCGAAACTTAAAGCCTTTGGGGATAGTGACTAGGTTGTCCATAGCTTTATTTTTATTGACACCTATTATTGTATTGAGTCAGCCGATTTCGGTGTTTTTAATTCAAGCAGTGATTATTGCTTTGAGTTTTTTGTTGATGCTGATAGCAGCTTTTTTAACGGGTCGTAGCTCTTTTGAGGATATCAGTGTATCGTTGTGGGGCGCTCTCTATTTGGGCTTCCTGCCTTCCTATCTCATATGGATTAGAGAGTTAGAGTCTGGTGCTGATTTGATAACTTTGATAATTTTTACTGTTGGACTCAATGATGTAGTTGCTATGTACACAGGTAGAGCTATAGGAAAGATCCCTCTATCACCCTCCATCAGCCCCAACAAAACTGTAGAAGGTAGTCTGGCAGGGCTTCTGACGGCTGCTCTTAATTTTTGCCTGATGTTCTTCGCTTTTGGTTTCAAATTCAAAGGGCCTTTGCTATGGCTGGAAACCCAAAACATTATCATTAATATTTTGTTTTTGTTGTTTATAGGTTTATTCTTCGGGCTTATCGCTCAGATAGGGGATCTTCTTGAAAGCCTCTTTAAGAGAGGAGCTGGAGTCAAAAACTCAGGTTCTATTTTCTTTTCACATGGAGGGGTTTTAGATCGTACAGATAGTCATTTTGCGGTGGCTTGCTTGGCTTATATATTTTTTGTTTTTTGTTTAGAATAAGAGCCTAGCAGATGGGACTTTTCAGACAGGTTCTAAGTTTACTGAACTTACATAGCTACAGTACTATAACCACAATCCACATGTATGACTTCACCTGTGATGGCTCCGCTAAAAGGACTGGCCAAGAACATGGCTGTTCCAGCTACTTCTTCTAGATCTACATTGCGTTTAAGGGGAGCAATATCAGCATGGTGATTAAGCATCTTAGTAAAATCAGAAATCCCTCTAGCAGCGAGGGTTTTGACGGGACCCGCGGAGATAGCATTAACTCGGATATGGTCTGGACCAAGGTCATAAGCGAGATAGCGCACACCCGCTTCTAGAGCGGCTTTGGCGATACCCATCATGTTATAGTTGGGCACGACTTTCTCTGCACCGAGGTAAGTAAGAGTGATGATAGACCCACCTCCTGCTTTTTGCATAAGGGGTCTAGCGGCTCTAGCCATAGCAGCCAAAGAATAACTAGAGATGTCTTGGGCTATAGCATAATGTTCACGCAAAGTATTCACATAGCCACCTTGCAAAGTCTCTCTAGGAGCGAAAGCTAGGCAATGCACCAAAATATCCAAGCGCCCGTCAAATTTGTCAGCAGTGGCTTGAAAGGCAGAAGTGATCTGTTCGTCTTTGGTGACATCTAAATCCACAAGTAGCGGCTTATCAAAAAGCTCAGCATCTTCGCCCTCAAGAACTAGTTTCTCAAGTTCAGGTTTAAGTCTCTCTCCTTGATAAGTAAAAACAATCTCAGCACCAGCTTTAGCAAGGGTTTTGGCTATAGCCCAAGCTATACTGCGTTTATTAGCAACACCTGATACTAGGGCTTTTTTGCCTTTGAGGATAGGAGGTACTTCTAGATTAAGTTCTGTCTCTTCTGTCATAGTAGTCATAATTTAATTCTAGCATTAGGCTCTTTCTGTAATCCATGTGGACACAAAAACCATTTCATAACAAGTCTATTAGCCTAGGTAGTAGACTTATTAAGGTGCAAAACTATCTGATTAATATTATTGGTGCAGGATTAGCGGGCTCAGAAGCCGCTTACCAACTGGCTTTCTTGGCTAAGCAATATGATATTGATATCACAATCAATTTATACGAGATGAGGCCTCAACGCAGAAGTCCTGCTCATCATAGTGATAAATTCGCAGAATTAGTTTGTAGTAATAGTTTTGGTTCTGAGCTATTAACTACTGCTCGTGGCTTGTTGATCGCAGAGATGCAAGCCATGGAGAGCCTTATTATATCTGCTGCCCATAGAGCCAAAGTCCCAGCAGGACAGGCTTTGGCTGTGGATAGAGAGCTTTTTGCTCAAATTGTTACAGAAAGCTTGGAGCAAGAACCATTAATCCATATTCACAGAGAGGAAGTCAAAAGCATTCCTAGAGAGGCTTTGACCATAGTTGCTACTGGTCCTTTGACTAGTGAGGATCTCTCTGCGGATATTTCTTCTCTAATAGCTGACTCTAAGTTTCTTAGATTCTTCGATGCTGCCAGTCCCATAGTGAGCGCAGATACTATAGATATGGATATAGCGTTCAAAGCCTCTCGTTATGATAAATCCAACACCAATGATGAGGGCGATTATATTAATTGTCCTTTTTATTCCCAAGAAGAATTTGATAATTTCTATGAAGAGTTGATCAAAGCAGAACGCAGTCCACAAAAAGCTTTTGAGTTAGAATCCATGCCCAAATTTTTTGAGTCTTGTTTGCCTATAGAGGTGATAGCAAGCAGAGGGGCTAAGACTCTATGTTTTGGTCCCATGAAACCTGTTGGGCTGAGAGACCCTCGCAGACCGGATTCCAAGCCAGTAGCAGTAGTGCAATTAAGACAAGACAACGCTGCAGCCAGTCTCTATAACATAGTTGGTTTTCAGACTAATCTCAAATGGTCAGAACAAAAAAGAATTTTTAGTCTTATCCCCGGACTTCAAGCGGCTGAGTTTGTGCGTTATGGAGTGATGCACCAGAATATATATCTCAATAGTCCTGCTTGTCTTAGCCCAGATCTTAATCTCAAAGATAAAGAGCAAATATATTTTGCTGGACAAATCACTGGTGTAGAGGGTTATACAGAATCAGCGGCTACTGGGATTATAGTTGCTCGTAAAATCATAAACAAACTCCTTCAACGAGAGCCTTTGATTTTTCCTAGAGAGACCATGCTAGGAGCGCTTAACCATTACATTTCAGCCCCAGAGATCTTAAGTTCCAAACAAGATTTTCAACCTATGAATGCTAATTGGGGTTTGATTAATTTTGGTTTAGATCCCAAACTCAGTCGTGACAAAAAACTTCGTAATGAAACCCTTGTACAGAGAGCTTTAGAGAGCCTGACTCGTCTTGGGGCGAAAGTTATTATTCCCAGTCATCAATAATAGAGCCCTTAGAGTATTCAGTAGCCCTAGTTTCAAAAAAGTTCGCATGTTCTTTGCCATTGATCATCAGGTTAAGCCAAGGCAGGGGGTTTTGTTTGGCTTCTTCGTAGATGGCTTCGAGATTAAGATCAACTAATCTGCGATTAGCAATATATCTAATGTATTTTTTGACATCCTCTGGTTTAAGCCCTTCTACGGGTCCTAGAGCAAAACAGGTGTCTATAAAATGATCTTCTAAGCTAATCATCTCTCTACAGACTTGATAGAGTTCTTCGCGCAAGCCAGTCTCCCATAGTTGAGGGTTTTCTTTCATGAATTCTCTAAAGAGAGCGCTAATGCCCTCAGAATGCAAAGACTCGTCCCGAATAGACCAAGTAATGATCTGTCCCACATTTTTGAGAAGACCTCGGCGCGGGAAATTCATCAAAATAGCAAAGCTCGCAAATAGAGAAACCCCTTCCATAAAACCACCAAAAACAGCAAGGTTTTTGGCGATGTCTTTTTTGGATTCGATTTTGAATTGTTGAAGATACTCGTATTTGTTCTTCATGGCCTCATACTCTAAGAAGGCTTTGTATTCTACTTCTGGTAGACCAAGGGTGTCATTGAGGTGCGAGTAAGCCCAGACATGCACTGTCTCCATTGCAGCAAAGGCAGTCAGCATCATGGTTATCTCAGGTTTCGGGAAAAGGTGGATTAACTTAGAATTATAGTTATTCTGCACCTCAATATCGCCTTGGGTAAAAAATCTAAGAACCTGAATAATAAGATTGGACTCTTGAGCACTAAGCTTGCTTTTGAAGTCTACTAAATCATCAGCCATGGGTACTTCTGTTGGTAGCCAATGAGCTTGTTGTTGTAGTTTAAAGTATTCAAAGAATTGAGGATATTCAAAGGGTTTATAGTGCCCGCGAGCACCTAAAAGATCTCGACTAAAACTATGGGTGATCTGGTTTTTATTTGGGGTTATGATATCGGTGAGTGTTTTGGCGTTCATGAAGATGTTTTCCTTAGCCGCTTAAATTCGGGTAGAAACCTTGGCCTGAGCTAAGGAGCAGCTTTCTACCTGAAGCTTGAGTCTTGAGATTAGTATCTTAGACGATAATCTGCTCTCTAGGTTTCTTAAATATAGAGCTTTTAGGAGACTAGTTCAATGAGCCTATCCATGATATTAATTTTAGATAGGGTGGAAGCCCTTGGCCAAGGGGCTTTAGCCTAAGTTCTCTAGTATTAAAAATATTTACGCTCAAAGAGGCTTGACTCCAAACAGGCTTGACAAAGAGTAACTTAGGACTTTGTTTCTTCGCAATCATGACAACTATTGCAGAGTTGTAAGTTGATGAAGTGGGAACTAGCAAGAGCAAGTCCGCCAAGACCCACTAGAACTGGCTCAGAGACTATGTTTGCCAAGGATTCTACACGAGAAAGCACAAAGCAAATCACAGCGAGTAAGAAGATAAAAAGAGGTTGGAGCTGTCTGTGTTTATGATTAAAGCCCCAAAAAAGACTAAGGAAAGCTAGTCCAAGACTAGCCATGATAACAATATTCTCAAAACTCTCTTGGAACAAAAAGCCAAGTCCAAGTAA
This sequence comes from uncultured Gammaproteobacteria bacterium, assembly GCA_964487825.1. Taxonomy (GTDB): domain Bacteria; phylum Cyanobacteriota; class Vampirovibrionia; order LMEP-6097; family LMEP-6097; genus CAZASO01. Next base: position 8,310 of record CAZASO010000014.1, on the reverse strand, counting down.
AGGTGCAACTGTAATTAGAACAGGCGCAAGGAAACAATGTACAGCACAAGCCGTAGAAGCGGCCATGCCGCATTTGTCCATAAAACTATGAGTATCCTTGTGAATTTGCATCTTTGAGAAGCTTAGAACAGTTTAATCCTAGCAAATTTAGAATAGACTCTCATAATAAGGGATTATTTGGTAAGATAAAACTCGTGGTAAGGAGTGACTCATTGAGATTGTGTAGCCCAAGGTTTGAGCCTTGGGTTCTAGAAGAATTTTTGTGTCGACAAAAATTGAGCAAAATTCTTCTGGGATGCCTGATCGTGATTCTGCGCTAGGGCTTCTGCATCGGCCAAAGGGAGG
>CAZASO010000014.1:0-7865 GCA_964487825.1 uncultured Gammaproteobacteria bacterium | reverse complement strand
GGAGAGAAGGATATAAAGTCCAAAGGAAGAGTCGTCTAAGCTATAGCCCCATTAACGCTCAGAACTCAGCAGGTGATACGGTTTTGCATATAGCAGCTAGGTTCGCGCAATTACCTGAGATGCTGGATCTTATATCGCAAGGAGCAGATCCTTATATCCTTAATAAAGCCGGTTTAAGCCCGATACATATTTTGTTGCAAGGAGCTGGCTTGACGAAAATTCTAAGAATAACAGAAAAATACCCTCTAGATTTTAATAGTCTCAATGACGCTCAGGGACGGTCTTTTGCGTATTATATCGCTGAGCAAATCGCTGCTAAAAAGCAGCAACAAGCGAACATAGCAAGAGCTTGTATCGTAATATCTAAGAATCAGATCTCTGATACCAATAACTTCAATGCCGAGGAAAAGATTTCTCTCTTGCCTAGGGTTGATCAAGAAATATTTGAGTTAGAAGAGTTTGTGAGGAAGGAAAGACTGGAGCTCAATAAACTTAACTTCAAAGGACAAACAGCGTTAGATGAATTTGGGGATAAGTTTTATGGCAAGCTCAGCCCACAACTTTATGTAAGTATTCGCCAAACCTTATGCAGACTGGGTTTTAGGATTTCTGGGAAACGACAAGTCTACATAGAGCCCCCTGCTTTTACTGCTGTAAAACAAGGAGATTATGCTCGGGCTTTAGTAGAAAGTATTGTAAGTTCGAACCCCAATCAACAAGACTCTCAGGGCCGTAGTATAGCTCACCATATCTATGATCATTTAAAAGCCGGGCGTGGTCCGATACCTATAGAATTACTGAGATTGTTAAATTTGGAACTTCTGGATTTTGCAAGCAATGAGACCTTGATAGAGCAAGCCGCTCAGGAAGGGCGTTTGGATCTAGTGCAGCTGCTATTTGAGGCAGGTGCTTTTATGGGACCCAAATGTTTTGCTTTTTTGGGAACCCATCATCTGGATGAGTCTTTTATGAATTGGCTACTCCTGCATTCTGAGATACCCTTTCCAGCATAAACTTAGAGCCTATCCGAAAAGTCCCATCTGCCTTGTTATGCCAGCCCTCACGGATGCTCATTTATGCCTAATAAACGCTGCGTTAATATGTGCATATAATAATGTTTAATGTTATTATATTAGAATGATAGAGTTGAGCGAGTATCTGAAAATCCTGAGATCTCAGGGTAGGTCTTGTTTTACTAAAAAAGAAGCTCTACAAGAACTTAAGATAGCTAATGTCAATCTTAATGCGCGTATTCAGCGTTTAAAAAAGAAAGGCGAGCTTATTAGCCCAGCCAGAAATTTTTATGTTATTGTTGCACCCGAAGATCTACCACAAGGCGCTCCCCATCCAGCAGATTTAGTAATTATGCTAATGAGACATCTAAAGAGGGATTACTACGCATGTTTATTAACTGCAGCGCAACATTATGGCGCAGCCCATCAAAAACCAATGGTTTTTCAAGTGATGGTTAACAAACCAATGAGGAAATTAAAATTCGCTTCCGTAAGAATTCATTTTATTTATAAAAAATCTTTCAAAGATTTACCTGCTCGAGAATTTATAAAAAGAGAAGGGTATCTTAAGGTTTCTAGTCCAGAGTTAACAGCAATGGATTTACTACTGTATACACGAAAAGCAGCAGGGCTCAGCAATGTAGTGACTGTACTTTTTGAATTAATAGATAATATTAATGCCGATAAATTAGTAGAACTAGCACAGCAAGTTAACAATAAGGCTTGGGTACAGCGTTTGGGTTATCTCCTTGAGCAATTACAATTGGCAGATGAAAAAAGTGCTAGGCACAAAGCCAAAGTAGTAGCAAGGCTTGAAAAATATCTTAGTAAACAAAAACTCTCTTATATACAGTTAAGCCCCGGCTTAACAACCAAGGGCTCTAAGCGAAACAATAAATGGATGATCATTGAGAATACTACTGTAGAGAGCGATTTATGATACCAGAAAAAATATTAGCCAAATGGAGGGAGAAGGAGGCTCCTTGGAAATTTTTACAAATGGTTGAGCATGATTTAATTCTCACTCGGGTTTTAGTTGAGATTTACAAACATCCTGTAATTGCTAATAATCTAGCATTTAGAGGCGGTACAGCCCTTAATAAGTTGTATCTCAGTCCACCAGCTCGTTTTAGTGAAGATATAGATTTAGTGCAAATCAAGTCAGAGCCAATTGGTGAGACTTTAGATTTAATTCGCACTAGTATTGATCCTTGGCTTGGCAAACCAGCACGAGAGTTGACTCAAAGAAGTATCAAGCTCTTTTATAAATATCAATCCATAGATAAGGAGCCAGTAAAATTAAAAATAGAAATTAATACTACTGAACATTTTCATCTGCGAGATTTACAAAGGATAAGGTTAGCGGCTGATACGGAATGGTTTAAGGGTGAGTCTGAGATACTTACATATCAACTTGAAGAGCTGATGGCAACTAAGTTTAAAGCTTTATATCAAAGGCGCAAGGGTAGAGATTTATTTGATACTTGGATGATATTAAGTCGCGGCCTTGTAAATGTAGAGGACTCTGTGCAATTAATGGAAGAATATTGCAAAAAAGTGCATGAACAAATTACTCGAGCACTTTTTGAGCAAAACCTAATCCTTAAGCGCAATCACCCAGACTTTAACTTTGATATGGAGCCTTTGCTGGCTTTTAATACAGAGTGGGATTTTGATGAAGCTTTTGAGATGGTCATGGGTGAGCTTATACCTAAATTAAAGGGAGATGCTTGGAAAGGAGTAAGAGCCTAAACTACACTTCCTGCATTCTGAGAGATCCTTTCCACCAGCCTAACTTGTTTGATGCGATGGTTGCTATGTTTTTCTACTGTGATGATATAGCCCTCGTGCTCGACTCTGTCTCCTATTTTGGGTTCTTCACCGAGAAGACCATAGGTAAAGCCGCCGATAGTATCATAGTGGTCTGATTTGAAATTACTAGATAGTTCATAGTTGAGATCATCTAGGCTGACAGTACCTTCTACAAGATAGTTACCCTCACTTAGTTTCTGGATGCGGGTTCTAGAGATTTCTTTTTCGTCTTCTATCTCACCGAAAATCTCTTCGACTATATCTTCTATGGTCACTAGTCCACTAGTTCCGCCGAACTCATCTATTAAAATAGCCAGTTGTTTTTTCTTTTTTTGCATGACCTTCATTAGGTCTATAACAAAAATCCCATCTGTGATTTTGAGAATTTCGGATTTGATGCTACTTAAAGGTCTATTGGTGTCGCCTTTTTCGATGGCTTGCAAAATATCTTTGACACTTATATAGCCAGTCATATTGTCGAGTCTAGCTTTGTAGATGGGGAACCTAGAATGATGACTACGATTGATTTCTGGCAGAGCTTCTTTGATGCTCAGCTCTTCTTTGAGGCAGACCATATCTGTGCGCGGGGTCATTACATCTTTGGCGACAGTGTCATTGAATTCAAAAATATTTTGTAGTAGTTCTTCTTCTTCTTCTTCAAGTACACCGACTTCTTGTGAGCTACTAATGATGAGCTTAAGCTCATCTTCTGTGTGTATTACTCCGCTTTCATCAGGATCTACACCCATGATTTGCAAACATATATTAGAACAGCTATTGAGTACCCAAACAGGTCCTTTGAAAAGCCAATGTAAGGCTGCTAAAAAATAAGCAAGAGTCATACTAGTCTCAACAGGCTTAAAAAGGGCTATGTTTTTGGGGACTATCTCCCCGAGTATTACATGAAAAAAAGTAATAAGACTGATGGCTACAGCGCTAGAAATAGCATGACCACTGATTTCTGCGGTCATAGGAGCCCAAGGACTAGGTATGAGGTTGATAGAGTTGATAAGCTGACTTACTAGAGGAGAGAGCCAAGCCGCGATACGCAGCTCTGCTACGGCACCTAGAATGAGGCTAGAGACTGTTATTCCGACTTGGCAGGCAGAGATATAGTCATTGATATTGTGTAAGACTTTTTGGAGGCTGCGAGCCCGTCTAATTTTGCGTTTATTTTCGGGGACACTAGGGTCTAGCTCAGCTAACTGGTCTATTTGGGTATGACGCAATCTTGCAACCGAAAACTCGGCTGCAACTAAAGAGCCGTTAAAAGCTATAAGTAGAAAAATTAATAATAAGGACCCTATTTCGTCCATTGATGAATATCCCATACAATATACCACGCTCTAGCTGCGAAATAAGCAAGTTAGACTAGCTTCTCACAGTAGATCAAGGGGTACAAAGAGCCCAAAGGCCTGTCCTTATGCATAAAATCAGGGTTTTCACCTATATTATTCTTGTACTTTTATCTTGGGCCCCTTCTAGGGCTTCCTTGACAGCGAAAGTAGAAGCTAGTGAAGCAGATGACTCTGCCGCAGAACAAAGAAGACACTCAGCCATCCTAGGGCAAGAAGATCTCAAAGGCAAAGTTATTCAAACAGAGGAACCATTGTTGTCTCGTTCCATGATTATTCCTTCTCAATTACGCACACCTATAGACACTCGCTTGAATAAAGTCGGAGATTTGATTACTGTAGAAACCAAAGAAGACCTACTACTCTCTGATGAAGTTATAGTCCCAGCGGGTAGCTACCTTAAGGGCTATATCTCCAAGCTTGAAAAACCCGGTCGTATGATGAAAGACCCCAAAATAGAAGTGGATTTTAATACGGTATATATCGCAGGGCAAAAAGAACAAATCCATATACTAGCCAAACTAAAAGCCAAACAATTAATAGAAAAATCGAGTCGAGTTAGTGACGGAGCTACTTATAAATCTAAAGCTACCAAAACGGCTTTAGTAGGGGGAGTTCTCGGAGCTTCAGGTGCTTATGCGGCAACCCAAATGCTAGAACCTTTTGCGACCTTCGGCATTAGCGGTATGTTAAATAATTTGCTCATACTTGGCAGTGGTGCTGCTGGAGTGGCTTTGGGAATGAGTCTCATTACAAAAGACGAAGCCCGCATTGAGAGCGGGACTTCGTTGGATATTATGATCGAAGAAGCTTCGAAGCCTATTTAGCGGCAGTGGCTGGTTGTTGGGGGTTCACAACTTCAAGGATTTTGACTTGGAAGTTAAGATCTTTGCCAGCTAGAGGATGGTTATAATCCACAACTACCGTAGTATCAGTGATTCGGGCGATCTTCACAGGAGCCTGAGCAGTTCTACCGTCTGGAAGAGTTCTAGTAACAAAAATAGTAGCCCCTTCTTTGAGGTTGGCGTTAGCTCCGACTAGGACTTTTTCTTTGGGTAGCTCTATTTGTTTTTTGGGGTCATGGACACCATAAGCTTCAGTGGCTTTGATTTTGACTTTTTTGGAAGAACCTTGTCTCATGCCAGTGATGGCTTTTTCGAAGGCTGGTAAAACTTGACCAGAACCAACCAAGAAAGCAAAAGGTTGTTTGCCTTTGGTGGTATCGAAAACAGTACCATCATCGAAGCTACCTTCGTATTCTATTTTGACTACCTGACCAGCTTCTACTTTGGGTCCGCCGCAGGCGCTAAGTCCGAGGACTAAAATTAAACTTGCTAATACTTTAAATGTGTTTTTCATATCCATGAAATTATAGCTAATATCAATATCAATATCAAGAAGAGCTTTGTTAAGCTAGAAGATCTACGGAATTATAGTTTTCTTGTCTGAGGTAGTCTTTCATAATACTCTCAACATAGTTTTGAGTTTCTTTATAAGGAGGTATACCTTTATAGCGCTTTACAGCTTCTGGTCCTGCGTTATAAGCAGCGAGAGCTTTTGGGAGATTGCCATCAAACTCTTTGATCTGTTGAGCTAAATATTTGACCCCACCTCTAAGGTTTTGGTAGGGATTCATGCTGTTAAAAACACCCATATTCTTGGCTGTTGCTGGCATCAACTGCATTAGTCCCTCGGCTCCAGCGCTACTGCGAGCACTGGGATTGAAACCTGATTCTTGTTTGATAAGACTGAGGACTAAGGTCTCAGGTAGTTCTACTTCATAAGCACTAGCTATTTCTTCTACAGTAGAGGATATAAAACTATTAAAATCTTCTGGAAGTTTGGAGAGCTGAGTCGTTCTCTCTGCTTGGATTTCAGCAGAGCTGAGTTTAGAGCTTAGTATAGAAGAGAAAGCTGAGTCTGTATCTTCTCCAGCTAGAGCTGCCGGCCTAGGTTCAGAGCTAAGACCGCGTTGCACCCGAAGTTCTACATTATTAATGTAGTGTTCTATTTCAGCGATTCTTGACTGAATAAAAGACAAGGGGGGCATTTAGACTTATTCAGCCACCAAGCGAGATACTTTGTACTCGGTTAATGACTCTAGTCTATTTGGATGATGAGAGTGAATCTGCTACAGTGATGGCATGCTTCCTTTTGGAATAGGTCTACCAGAATTACTTGTTATTTTATTGTTGGCTTTGGTGATTTTCGGACCCAAGCGTTTGCCAGATCTCGGTAAAAATCTAGGCAAAGCCATTACTGGTTTCAAAAAAGGTATGCAAGAAGCGAGTGAAGAATTAAAGTCGGAACTAGAGCACAAAGATTAGCTTTAGCCTCTTTTGGACTTCGTTAAGTTAAATTAAGAGCTTTATAATGAGCAGCTAGCTCAAAATTATTATTGATTGTGCTTTTTGAAAATTCTTCCAAAGCCCCTCTGTGTCTAGCTTTGAGGGCTCTGATAAGTAGCTCATCACTTAAGTGAGGGTTTTTGGGTAAGAGGCTGCCATGCAAATAACTACAAAACAAATTGCGATAATTGGCTCCTTCTGATCCATCTTGAGCGTTGTTGCCATGTCCTTTGATGATCTTGGCTAAAGCCTGAGCAGAAGTCCCTTGAAAATAACTGCGCCCAGAATGATTTTCAAAACCAACTAGAGTTTTGAGTTGATGCTCATCTTGACTAAAGAAGTTTTCTGGAGATAGCTCTATAAGTAGCTCAGCGACTACATTCCCGACTAGGCGGTCTAGTTTGCGAATACCGCTCTCTGCTTGATGTTCAGGAGCTGCCTCTGTAACCAGATCTATAAGTCCCAGTCCGGGAGTTTTTTCTCCATGAGAGTTCAAGTAATAATGACCTAAAAGTTGGTAACCACCGCAAATCGCTAGCATCACAGTATCTGCTGCAAGACAATCACTAAGTTCTTGGCGGCGCTCTAAAAAATCTAGCGCCACCAATTCCTGCTGTTCATCCTGCCCGCCTCCGATGAACAAAATATCAAAATCTCTTAGAGACTTACTCTTCTCTCCCAAACCTACCTCTGTTATTTCTAGTCCCAAACCCCGTCCCTGAGCCCGTCTTAGCAGACTAAGAATATTGCCACCATCTCCATAGATGTTGAGTTGTTTGGGATATAGATGTCCAAGTTTAAGAGTCGTCATCGTCTTCCAAGAATAAGATCCTTCTGATCGAAGGACTTTTCGCTAGTTCAGAGCTAGGATATAGCTCATTAAGATCTTTGCCTTTGTCCTGAAGCTTCTTAAGAGTCTGTACTATAGACTCTCTAACTTCCGGACTACTTTCAAGAGTTATCAGAACTTTACGATAATCACTCTCAAGCTCAGCGAAGCTCACATCATTACTGTCTGAATCCTCACTATAATCATCATTATAAGATCCAGCAGCGAGTTTACGGCGCTTTTTCAGCAATTCCGCAGCAAAACTTAGGGCTAAAAGCCTAGTCGCCTCATTAATTCTCATCATATGCTCCCCCATATAAATTAAGTATCGGTTAGAAGGTGGAGAAACTTTAATGCTTGTGCTCGCTGTCTTGCATATGAGCTGCAATCCTAGCTCGCTTGTGCTCGCTGTCTCACGCCGCATCTGCGTTGTTGCTCTTCGGGCTCGTAATACAGCTTGGCTCGGCGCTTTCGGCATCGCCCAGATCCTCTGCTTGCGCTTGCAGAG
>CAZASO010000013.1:0-26724 GCA_964487825.1 uncultured Gammaproteobacteria bacterium | reverse complement strand
CATTGAGTTTTCAATTCAATAAAATTTCACATAAGATAGCTATGGATTGACCTTGGGGTCTTTCGATTAATATGGCAATAGATAGTATAAAAACAGCCGGCTCCACTCTGAAAAGTATTCAGACTGCTATTGATGTAGTTGCTAATAATATAGCCAATGTAAACACTCAAGCTTTCAAAGAAAAAAATACTAGTTTCGAGAGCGTTATAAGCAGTATGGGCGGACATACAGCTTTATCTGGCTCTACAGTTAGTGCCATCAACACCAATTTTAGACAGGGTCCCATGAGAGCTACAAGTTCTCCTTTAGATCTTGGACTTAATGGAGCTGGTTTTTTTGTAGTACAAGATGCTAGCGGAACTGTTAGTTATACTCGCTCAGGTAATTTTAGTATTGATGCTGATCGCAATTTAGTTAGCCCTTCTGGACATTTCGTGATGTCTATTGGCGCTGGACGCATAACACTACCTGATGATGCGACTCAATACCAAGTTACAGAAGCTGGTGAAATTATGGTCAAGAGGGGAGCCACTCCTGAAGCGGCTTTCGAGTTCTTAGATCAACTACAATTAGCTAATTTTGCTAATCCTAATGGCTTAGAGAACATGGGACAAAATTTATACAAAGAAAGTGTTAATTCTGGACAAGTCGAATTCGGAACAGCTTTCGGAGCAGGAACTTCTCTAGCCTCTACTAGTGTAGTAGCTGGAAGTCTTGAAGCTTCAAATGTGGATCTTAGTAATTCTCTAGTCAATCTCATAGCCTTACAACGCTCTTACCAAGCGCTATCCAAGGTGACAGATGCAGACAATCAAATAGCGGAGACAACAATAGCTTTAGCAAGTTAATTTTAGGAGAAACCAATGCCAACACCAGCATTATTTACAGCGTCAGGAGCCATCACAACCCAACAAAATGCGATCTCAGTGATCTCCAATAACATCGCGAATGTGAACACCACCGCCTTCAAAGCCTCTTCTGTCACCTTCCAAGAGCAGACAGGGACTTTGTTACAAGCCTCTACTGGCCCTTCACTAACAATAGGTGGTCGTAACCCAATGGAAGTGGGTTCTGGTAATATTCTAAGTACCGTTAGCACTAATTTTGCCCAAGGCTCTATTAGACAAACTGGCGTTATCACAGACCTAGCGGTCCAAGGTAATGGATTTTTTGCTATTAGTCCTGATGCTCAAAGTGATGGATCTTATACAACCATAGAATACACTAGAGACGGACACTATACTCTAGATTCAGAAGGCAGTCTTGTAACCCCGCTTGGTTACAAGGTTCTAGGGCTCAACTTCTACGATACCGATACTGGTAAAAACAAATATATATCTGGTTACTCTGCTGTAACTTATTTCACAGACCAAGCACTAGGTCCTACTGATACTCCTACTATGGTAGCCACAGACGGCAATACTGCTGCTGGTAACCTAGATGTCCCTACACCTACTCTAACTACAGTGGGTGGTACTGGTCCGACATTTGATGCAACTAAACTTTCAGAACTTAGTGTTAGAGGAGATCTTATAGATGGTGCTGATGTAGATACTTCTACACCGGGTAATCTAGAAATCACCGAGAACGCTGATGGCAAGATGGTTTTTACTTATATTGAAGGTGGCGACGAATACAGTGTAGCCGTCAATATCAATGTGCAGAACACAGACAATGTACTTAGTTATGAACTTACCAATGATGCTACTGGAGACAAACTTCAATTACGCATCAGACTTAAAGTAGGAGTAGCTTCTCTTACTCAAGTTTTCTCTGGTGTTTCTTATAACAGCGCTACTGCTACTTCAGACAAAATTACCTTCGGTGGTAGTGATCCTGAAACTCAAGCAGGAACTGACATAACAGTAGGAGTCAAAGACATAGAGTTTATGACTACCGACAATGTAAGAACTCTTATGGGTCCTCTCAAAGTACCTTCTTTTTTCAATGTCGTAGAACCCGGTCTAGAAGCGGAGACTAAGTCTTTCACTATCAATGGAGACGGCACTATCATTATGTTCGGTTCTGCTGCTGCTACTGGTGGTGGTTCTACATCTACAGAACAAAAAATCGGTAGATTGATAATGGCCAACTTCACTAACCCTGATGGTCTAAATCACATAGGACACAATGCTTACACTCAGTCTTCTAACTCTGGACAAGCAGCTATCTCTGTCTTAGGCGGTCCTTTTGACTCTAGCGCTCCTTCTATAGATGGTACGACTATAGTCTCTGGTGCTCTAGAAAGTTCCAATGTAAACTTGGCAGATCAGTTCGCTCAGCTACTAGCTTTCCAAAGAGGTCTTCAAGCCAATGGTAGAAGCTTCTCAGCAGCAGACGAGATCTTACAAACCCTCATCAACCTATAATCTGAGCTAGGTCTTTATCACCTCGACCAGAAAGACAGATAACTATAATGAGTTCTCTGTTATTGTCTTCTTGAATTAGTCTAGGTAGATAGGCTAAAGCATGTGAAGATTCAAGCGCAGGTATAATACCCTCCAGCCTAGAGAGCTGATGAAAAGCCTGAATTGCTTCAAAGTCAGTCACTGAGACATATTTAGCTAGTCCTGCATCTTTGAAATAACTATGTTCAGGCCCTATACCCGGATAATCCAAACCAGCAGAAATACTATGAGCTTCTTGAATTTGTCCGTAAGAATCCTGTAACAGATATGTTTTGGAACCATGCAAAACACCGGGACTACCCTTGGACAGAGATGCTGCGTGCCTCTCTGTCTCCAACCCATGACCAGCAGCTTCTACGCCTATAAGCCTCGCGCTAGTATTCAGAAAAGGATAAAACATACCTATAGCATTAGAACCACCACCCACACAGGCTAAAACATAATCAGGATAACGCTTCTCAGCTTCCAAGATTTGAGATTTAGTTTCTTCCCCTATGATTTTTTGGAATTCTCTCACAACTGTAGGATAGGGGTGAGGGCCTACAGCACTACCTATGATGTAATGAGTATTCTCTACATTAGTTACCCAATACCTAATAGCTTCTGAAGTAGCATCCTTAAGAGTACGAGTCCCCGAATGAACAGCAACAAGCTCAGCCCCTAGAAGCTTCATCTTAGCTACATTTGGAGCCTGCCTCTCTATATCTACAGCCCCCATAAAAATTTTGGCTTTGAGTCCCAACAAAGCACAAGCAGTAGCCGTAGCAACTCCATGTTGTCCTGCTCCTGTCTCAGCCACTATGTATTGTTTGCCTAACCTTTTAGCTAAGAGAGCTTGGGCTATAGCATTATTAATCTTATGAGCCCCAGTATGATTCAAATCTTCTCTCTTGAGGTAGACCTTGAAACCCAGTCCTAGAGCGGCAGATAGGCGACGGGCTAGATAGAGAGGCGTCGGTCTACCGACATAATGCTCCAAATAGTCTCTTAGTTCTAATTGGAAATCGGGCTCTCTACTATATCTAAGAAAAGCTGTTTCGAAATCCTGCAAAGCAGGCATGAGAGTCTCTGGGACAAACTGTCCACCATAATCTCCAAAATAAGCCGATAATTCAGGCACTAAAATACCATTGTATCCAATGCTAAGCAAATCTGCTCATCAAGAGCCTGTAAAGGCCCTATATTTGATCCTAATACTTTTCTTACTAAAAGAACTCCCCGTCAGCAAGCCTGAGAAAGGATCTACATTAAGTAAGCGAATTTTATTAGAACTCACATAGAGCTTATAATCTTGGCCGGGTACCGTAAAAGCATCACCCAAGGAATCTGGAACCGTAGCGAAACTGGTTTGAACTCCGTTAATCACATAGGATGTAGGAACATAATCTGCTCCCACTAAAGCTAGATTTAGAGTAATAGTCTGACCTCCCACTCTATCAGAAGTAAGCTTAATAGCTAGAGCGTCAGTACCAGCACCATCTACATTCGAATAATCCACAGAAGCCGCTATAGCAGTGCCATTGGTGATATTAACAGTCTCTTCTGGATCTATACCCGGGACTTGATTAGCCATTAGAACCCTAATGCCATTGGCTTCTAGTAGTCCTCCGTTGTTCGCCAAGAGAACATCTGAGTTGCCAGTTTGAGATAGAGTTATTTCCGTAAAAGCATCATCACCATTAGCAAGATCTGATATGTTCTGAGCATTCGCTGCAATACTAGTAGTATGTGAGGCTAGAGTCGTAGCATGGCTGGCAATATCAGATTCATTGAGATCTATATTACCTGCTAATTTTTGGAGAGCTGAATGCAAAGTGTCAGCATTAGTTACTGTTTGGTTACCAGCTCCCGGTGAGAATAAACCTGTCGCATGACCGTCACTGAGTGGTTTTGAGTACATAGCTAAACCATTAATGATAGCTCCATTAACATAGCCAGTAACCTCTCCATTGAAGGCTAGCATGATACCACCATTAGCAATATTACTTATATCTTCTTCGTTTTGATCTACATTACCTGCGATTTTCTCTAAAGCCTGAATGATAGTATCTCCATTAGTGAGAGTCTCAGCACCAGCACCGGGCGTGAAGAGTCCCGTACTACGAGCGGATTTGAGCTGTTTTGCAAACAGAGCTATGCCATTCAAACTACTAGCTGCACTAGTTCCAGTAATAGCACCAGCCATAGGAATAGCTGTATCTCCGTTCTCTATATCACTCACATCTCTAGTAAGAGTACTAATACTAGTAGTATGAGAAGCTAGTGTAGTTGCATGGCTAGAAATATCACTAGTATTGGTGTTCACATTACCTACTATTTTTTGTAGAGCCCCTAGTAAACTATCACCATTAGTTACAGTTCCAGCTCCTGCCGTAAATAGACCTGTAGAAACTCCTGATTTGAGCTGTTTGGTAAACATGGATATACCATTGATGGTAGCGGCTCCAGAAGTGCCTCCTAACTCACCAGCCAAAGGCACTGTGCTATCTCCATTTTCCAAATCACTAATGTCTCTGGTAAGAGTACTAATACTAGTTGTATGCGAAGCCAAAGTCGCAGCATGACTAGCTATCTGAGTAGCATTGGTAACTATATCTGCTTCAGTAGCATCTATATTACCAGCTAGTTTTTCTATAGCTTCTATCAGAGTATCTCCGTTATTCAGAGCTTGACCACCGGGACCAGCTGTAAAAAGACCTAAGCCGTTAGCTGTTTTGAGTTCTTTATCGAAGATAGCAAAACCATTCAAAACCACTCCATTAGTGTATCCCACAAGATCTCCAGAGATAGGGATAGCCTGATCTCCATTGATAAGGTTACTCAAACTAGAAGCATGAGAACTCAAAGTAGAAGTATGAGAAGTTAAAGTAGTCGCATGACTAGCTATGCTAGCTGTATTGGTTGCAATATTAGTAGTATTGGTTGTGATATTAGAAGTGTTGGTATTAATATTACCTACGATTTTCTGGAGAGCACCTAATAAAGTATCTCCGTTACTTACAGTTCCAGCTCCAGCCGTGAACAAACCAGCACTATGACCGAGTTTTAGCTGTTTAGCATAGAGGGCTAGACCGTTGATAACAGAAGCATCAGTCTGACCAGTAATCTCACCAGCCATACCAAAACCATTAGCTCCGCTCAAAAGATCCGCAACATCTCCATTGAGGTCTGCAATATCAGAAGTATTCTCATTAACATTACCTACTATTTTCTGGAAAGCTCCTAAGATACTATCTCCATTAGTTACAGTTCCAGCAGCAGGAGTGAAGGTTCCAGCGCTATGCCCGACTTTAAGTTGTTTGGCAAAAAGCGCTAGGCCATTGAGACTGAGGGCACTAAGAGCTGAACCAGTAACATCACCATTCATATTAGTGATGGTAGATTGGATAGTAGTTATATTAGAAGTATTAGTCGCTATATTAGCTGTATTAGTATTGGTGTTGCCTACCATCTTCTGCAAGGCTCCAAGTAAAGTATCACCATTAGTTACAGTTCCAGCTCCAGCCGTGAACAAACCTGCGCTATGACCGCGTTTGAGCTGTTTGGCATACATGGCAAGTCCATTAATAACGGTCCCGTTATTCTCACCAGTAATCTCTCCAGCCATATCTACTTCTACGGTACCAGCAGCAAGTCCTGCTACTACTGCATCCAGTTCAGTACCTATAGCGTTATAAGCTGTTCTATCTAGCTGAGCATTGCGCTCTATCATGGCGATACCATTAATCAGCGTAGTTGTGCTAGAAAGTGCTTGGATAGTGGCTTGCATGCCATTGATAGCATAACCATTGAGAGCAGCGCCGAGGATATCATCCATATCTACACTAGGTACTGTAGGAGTATCCCAGAAAGTATTTCCATTATCATCTGTTGCTAAGAACTTACCATCAGCAGGACTACCACCCAAAATAGATAGGTTGCCATTGATAGTAACATTGTTAAAAGTTTTGTCTTCCATGAGAGAAGGTAATTGATCATCAGTAACATTACCTCTGAAAACCAATAACTGACGGCTTGCTTCTACTTCACTACCGAAAGCCAAAGCCTGTCTTACACCATCTACAGTAACGAAGAGTCTATGTCCGTCATACTCCACTGCACCGTTTTGAGTATCGCTCATTAAGGTTGCTGGATTAAATTTCAAAGGCGCATAAGTCTCATTACCTGCAGGCAACTCTAAAACAGCACTAGGAGTGGTTATAGAACCTAAAGCCAAATGTCCATCATGAGTCAGAACTCCAGAAGGCCCATCATAACCGGGGAACATGAACTCTAATTGTCTTAGAGGCTCGTTGTAGTGCAAAGCCGTACCATTAGCACTAATGAACAAAGTTCCATTACTAACCAAAGTATTCTGACCATAGACAACAGAACCTCTACGCAAATTGGTTCCATCTACTGGTGAGAAACCAGCCTTGGTAATAGGAAAAGTTACAGTATAGTTACCATCGTCTCCTTTGATAACGCGAGTGCTAATCTGAGTCTGAGGTTTAGCCTCGAAAACCAAACGACTAAAAATATAATCCAAATGACATTCATCAAAACGAGATCCATCACAGTTTGCTGCTGCTATAGGCTCTAGAACGGCTTGGCCTTGGGCATCTAGGTTAGTAGCAGAGACTTGGGTTTTATAAGTATTAATCAGCTTATGATCTGTATCATAGATATCTATTTCTAAATTTTTATAATTTGTATCAAACCTGTTTAGGTTCATATTAAACACAGCGGCTTGTTTGTATTTTCTCTCTCTAGTCAAAGACTGACTACTAATAAAAAGTCTGTCTCCATTAGGTAAAATTTCAAAAAGATCTATCTGGAAACTTGCGTAAGGTTCTTTAGATTTATAGAGGGCTTGGGAATTAATCGCAAACCTCACAGTCTCCCTTTTAGCTAAATCTATAACCTCATCACGGTTATACATATATAAAGCCATCTCAGGTAAAGAACCACTCACAAAATCAACAGGAGCAAATTTACTAACAACAGTAGTAGGCAGATTAATAAGATCTGCTTGACGGCCAGCGAAAGCAGGCCTTGCTAATAAAATAGGCAATAGCAAAAGAGCTATGAGTTTTATTTTGAGTAGCTTCCTCAAGCTGATTTCTCCGTTGTTTAGACTTTTTACAGGGGTGTAAAAGAGTCCAGCTAGGCTAAGGCCTCTTTGGCCAGTCCTACTTGTCTACTATTAACGGCATTAGGACTCTCTTGGCTGATTAAATAATTTTCATCTTAGAGCTGTCATAATCAATTCGTATGCCTTTTCCCTACGATGGACTAAGAGATTTCATAGAAGATCTACGCACTATAAATGAACTCACCGAGGTAAAAACCCCTGTGGATGTTCATCTTGAGATTACTGAAATTACAGATAGGATCTCCAAATCTTCTCAGAATAATCTAGCTCTCTTATTCAAGCAGCCCCAAGCCCCAGATGGCAGTATTTATGAGACTCCCCTCATCATCAATAGTCTAGGCTCTCATAGAAGACTAGAGCTTGCTATAGGTAACTATGATGCTATAGCTAATCGCATCCGTGAATTTCTGGAGCCCTCTATCCCCTCAAACCTAGGTGACAAAATCAAAAAACTAATGCATTTAGCTGAGGCGAGGAATTTTTTACCCAAAATGGTCTCCAAAGCTCCCTGCCAAGAAGTCATCATACTAGCTGATGAAAGCCACATTAGAGGCGGGTCTCAGAAGCTCTTAGACAAACTACCTATCATAACTTGCTGGCCTGAAGACGCTGGACCCTATCTCACCTTGACTTCTGTCTTCACCAAAGATCCTGATGCCTTAGGCTCTGGCCGAAATGTGGGAATGTATCGGCTACAAAAAATAGACGACATCACTACTGCCATGCACTGGCACAAACACCATGATGGTGCTCGTAATTATAGAAAAAGTCTCAAACAAGGTTCGCGCATGGAGTTAGCTATAGCCATCGGAGCCGATCCTGCTGTGATCTATGCAGGCACTGCTCCACTACCAGCAGCTATAGACGAAATGCTCTTAGCTGGCTTCATTAGAAATAAAGCAGTAGAACTAGTACAATGCCGCACTGTAGATATTCAAGTCCCCGCTCATGCGGAGATCATCATCGAAGGCTACATCGACCTCAGTGAGCCGCTTGTAGAGGAGGGGCCTTTCGGAGATCACACTGGTTTTTATTCATTAGCAGATCTATATCCCAAATTTCATGTCACTGCTCTTACTCACAGACATAATCCTATTTATGCTACTACCATAGTTGGAATTCCTCCCCAAGAAGATTGCTATCTTGGTAAGGCTACCGAAAGAATATTTTTACCTCTACTCCAAGTCATCTGTCCAGAGATAATAGACATGAACCTCCCTTGGGATGGGGTTTTTCACAACTGCGCTCTAATTAGCATAGATAAACAATACGCAGGTCATGCTCACAAAGTCATGAATACTATCTGGGGAACTGGACAAATGGCTTGGACCAAATGTGTCATCATCTTCGACAAAGAAGTCAATGTCCATGACTATCATGAAGTTGCCCTTCATGCTTTTGGCAATATAGACCCTCAACGAGATATGAGTTTTACTAAAGGACCTTTAGACATACTAGACCATGCTTCTAGCATTATGGGCTATGGCTCCAAAGTCGGTATTGATGCGACTTCCAAGTGGGCAGATGAAGGTTTTAACCGTGAATGGCCTAGACTCATCACCATGAACCAAGACATCAAAAACAAAGTAACTCAGAGATGGTCAGAGTATTTTAGCTAAAGATCCAGTTCTTAATATCATTAAAAGTAGTCAAAGCCATAATACTAAGCAAAAACAATAAACCTATTTGAATAGCTATAGATTGGATTTTTTCTGAAGCTTTAACACCGAAGACAGCCTCATAAAGCATAAAAGCCAAATGCCCTCCATCAAGAGCTGGGATAGGTAGTAGATTAATCACAGCCAAATTCAAACTTAGTAAAATAGCAAACTCCAAAATCATCACTCCATTACTTTGGATATCTTGGCTAATAAGTTGCACTATGCCTACTATACCTTTGACCTGACCTAGCTCTGCCATAGGCGGCTGCACAAAAGGCAAGATCATGGCTAGGATTTTGTTGAAGAGAGCCATCAAAATCCCCAAGACCGAAAACAACATAGAAACAAAAGTTCCTAGAGTAAAATTCAAAGACTCAGCAATCCAAGTCAAAGGTCTAAACCCAAACTTCCTGTATCGCTTGTCATAATCAAGAAGAACACCAAGGCTATCTTCGTATTTGACTTGTTTGTGAACTAGCTCTCCTCCCACACGCTCTACTAGCAAGTCCACTTCTGTATTACGATGAGAGGCAATCTCTGACTTGAGTTCAGAGCCATTATGAATATTATGGCCTGCTACACTAATCACCTTATCCCCCACTTGTAACCCTGCGATACGCGCCGCAGAACTATCAGAACTAAAAGCAGAGATTTTATTACTCGGAACCGCCTGAGGCAAACCTATAGTGGCCGTCATAACTAGAGTTAACAGAAAAGCAAAAATAATATTGAATATGATACCCCCACTAGCAACTATGGCTCTTTGCCAGACAGGGAACTTCCTCAAAGGCTTAAGTTCATATTCTGATTGGAGTTCACTTTGATTCGACTCATCACCCAGCTCCGGAATACTTACAAAACCACCTATCAGTAAAAAATAAAATTTAAACTGAGTTCCCCAGCGCTTGAAAAGATTAATCCCCGGACCAAAAGGCATACCTATACCAAAAACAGGAGTCTGGAAACCAAAATATTTGGCACTCAAAAAATGTCCAAACTCATGCACTACAACCAAAATCGTGATTATCAGGATACTAATAAAAACAAAAATTAAACTCATCCAATCAAAAGTCATGACTAAAGTATAACCCGAGACCCCGCTCCCTGAGCGGGTCCTTAAGTCTTTATGTCTGGCGGTTGTTTGCCTTGAAATTTTGTAACAAGTCTATTTTTCTTTTCTACAGATCTTGTTCAAGGACATCATCTCGATACTGAACTATTCATCACATCTTTCAAGTGGGCTAGAACCAAATCTGGCACTATGGTCTGCATACTAGAATCTTGGCTGCGCTTGCGTTTGTTGAGTGGTTTATGCCCGAACAATTCTTCTGCGCTTACAGTCTCAAAACCATAAGGCCCGCTACGATGAGGGGAACTAGGCCCATAAATACCTAGAATATATGTGCTACTAGGATCCACTGTCGCAGCTGCTATATGCAAAGGTCCTGTATCTACCCCTACGATCAAATCCATAGTCCTAAAAAAACTAGGAAGTTGTTTTAGCTTAAAATCCTGATGCACACTAACAGGAATACAATTCTCACGAAGCTGAGCCAGTAGAGGCTCTAAGATCTTCTGATCCTGAGCTGTTCCGAGTATATGAATATGAGTCTGATCTTTGTGATAGAGCTTAATTGCTAGCTCTACCCAGTATTCAGTAGGCCAAAGTTTAGACTCCCAAGTCGTAGCTGCCAAAAAACAAATCTCTCTCAATTTCGGCAAAAGCTTATGCTGACTGACTTTGGGGGCTTGAGATTGAAACCCATAAGCAAAAGATTCTAGAGGCTCTCTATGGAAAATCTCCTCCAAAGCATATTTAGCCAAACGGCGATTTTTGTCTATCACATGTTCTTGCTTAGAATTCCAAGTCCCAATATCTAATTTATAGTCATAGAGTAATGCCGCCAAAGACTCTCTAGGTTTAGCAAAACCCAGAACAGGAGCCCCGCAAAGTTTAGCCAAGAACGCTGTTTTGATAAGTCCCTGAAAATCTATAATCACATCATAGTGCCTAGAACGCAGTTGCCAAGCTGTTTTGAGTGATGAAGCTCCAAGAGTCCAGACTTGAGTAATAGCTTTCTGCTCAGAAAGCAGTTCTCTAAAAGACTCTTTAGTCAGCCAATCTATCTCAAGCTCTGGCATAGAGTCTCGCAACAAATGCAAGGCTGGCAAAGTGTGGACTATATCACCAAGAGCGCTGAGTTTAATAATAAGGAGGCGCAATTAGATTAAATTATAATCAATTAGGTTCTTGGGATTTCCTTGGACTTCCATCAGGCCTATAACGAAAAGGTGATTTGGGTGCATGTCCTGTTGGTCTTCCTCTAGCGACAACTTCTTGTATTGCTGACCATTCATCTGAAGGTTGTTGTAAATCATTTCCTGCTGTAGTAGGTTCTTCCACCGCCCTAGCAACTTGCTCTATAACGAACCTTCCAGGCGCAGCTACAAGGCCTAATGCGTCTTGAACAGACTTTGGGGCTCCTCGATCCTGAGCAACATTCTGCGCATTATGGCCTGCCACTAAAGCACAAAAAAGTCCTATCTTGGCTGGCAATCTTAATGATGGGGGAACTGTAAATTTAGGAACTCGCATACACATAACATAACACGCCCACCATCCTTCTGTCAAGCCCTGGATAATATTTATCTTATAGTTATTATCCAGCCCTTGATTTATTGCGACAATTAGACTGAATGTCCCGCAAAATCAATCTTCTCATCATAGGAAGGCCTAATGTAGGCAAAAGTACCTTGGTCAATAGGCTGGCTGCTAGGAGGATTTGCATAGTAGGCGAGAAAGCTGGTATCACTAGAGATCGCAAAAGTATAGATTTCGAATGGGAGTCTAGAGATTTTAGGATTATAGATACGGGGGGGCTTACCTTCGACCAAGAAGATGCCTTCGCTGAAAGCATCAAAGAACAGGCTATGCTCGGTCTTAAAGACGCTGATGCTGTGGTTTTCGTAGTAGATGTCAGTACTGGCATCACCAAATACGACGATGAGATAGCTCAGCTTCTGCGCCGTGAAGTCCAAATACCTGTCTATCTAGCAGTCAACAAAGTAGACAGCCATGAACGAGAATATCTAATCGCAGAATTTTATAAACTTGGTTTCCCCAAAATTTATCCTATCAGCGCTCTGCATGGCTCACATGGACTCTCAGACATGCTAAGAGACATTGGCTCAGATCTAGATCCTGAGCGGCTTGCGGCCCATCAAGACAAAACTCAAGACATTATTAGAGTAGCCATAGTCGGTAAACCCAATGTAGGCAAATCCAGTCTCTTTAATAAATTACTAGGAGAAGATAGATCTATAGTTAGTGAGATTAGCGGAACGACTCGTGATGCTATAGACATACAAATCACTCGTCATGGACAAATCTATGAACTAGTAGACACAGCAGGTCTCAGGCGCAAATCCAAAGTCTATGACGAAATAGAAAGATTCTCTAACATTCGTAGTACCGCTATGATCGCAGCCTGTGATGTAGCAGTACTCGTCATAGATGGCTCAGAAGAAGAAATAGTCACAGACCAAGATCAGCGCATAGCCTCTCTCATGAACGACAGAGGTAAAGGCTGCGTGGTCCTCGTCAACAAATGGGACCTAGTCACAGAGCGGGTTAGCGCAGAAGCTGCCAAAAACGAAGAAAGCAATCCAGAACAAGCCATCAACCACTATCTCTACAAATACAAAGACCAATTAGCCTACAAACTTAGGTTTATAGATTTTGCACCCAAAGAATTTATCTCTGTCAAAACAGGTAAACGCAGCGATAAAATCTGGGAAATGATCCAAGAAGTTCAACAAGAACGCAAAAAGCGCATTAGCACTAGCATGCTCAACAAAGTACTAGGAGATGTCTTAATGTACACTCCTCCTCCAGTAGTAGGACAAAAAGCCATCAAAATCAAATACGCTTCTCAGGTAGGAATAGAACCACCAGAATTCTTGCTCTTCACCAACTATCCAGATTTAGTACCAGAACATTATGTGCGCTTCCTAGAAGGACAGTTTAGGCAGTATTTTGGTTTTAGTGGAAGCCCCATTAGGATTAGGTTTGCCAGCAGTAGCAATAAAGAATAAACTGAGATTATGCTGGCTTTTATATCACGCCGCTTGGTCAATTCCATCATACTCTTACTATTAGTAAGTTTTATTTCTTTTGCTTTAGTCAGGATAGACATCTCTTTGCCAGCTTGGCACTATAATCTTCGCTGGGGACAACAGCAGATACTAGATATCTCTAGCCCTGAAACCCGCATCAGTGCTGGGGATCCGCTATCAGATCTCAGGCTCAATCCTAGTATCTCTAGAGAGACTATAGCCTCTGAAGAAAAACGCTTGGGTCTGAATAAAAGTTTCATAGAACAATATTGGAGCTGGCTCTCCAATATCCTACGAGGTGATTTTGGTTATGCCCAAAATCAACGCAAAGTCATAGACCTTATCAAACCCGCTCTGCTAAACACTTTCATCCTTAATATCTTGGCTTTGTTATGTACTTGGATTGTGGCCATCAGCCTAGGGATTATAGCTGCCCTCAAAGCTCATTCCAGACTAGACCTAGGACTGGCTGTGTTTTGTACTTTAACCATGTCTTTACCCAGTTTCGTTTTAGCTATTTTTGCTTTATTTGTAGCTCTTCAAACTGGTCTACCCATAGGTGGTCTCAGCAGTGCACTCTCTGAAGAACTCAGTCCTTTAGCAGCTTTGCTAGATCTCGCTCGCCATCTGCTTTTGCCAGTAGCAGTACTTAGCATCTTAGGTTTAGCTTCCATCCAAAAACAAATGCGAGCTAATCTCCTAGATGTCTTGGATCAACCTTATATTCGTTCTGCTCGCGCCAAAGGACTTAGTGAAGCATTAGTGATTTGGAGACATGCCCTGCGCAATGCTATCAACCCCCTAGTAAGTCTACTTGGCTACGAATTCTCTAATATTTTTGCAGGCTCTGCGCTCATAGAGATGGTACTGTCCTACCCGGGGCTAGGCTATCTTACCCTAGAAGCCGCTCGTAAACTTGATATCAATATAGTCATGGCTAATCTACTTATAGGTAGTGTCATGCTCTTAGTCGCTAATCTTGTGGCTGACCTAATCCTAACAAAGGTAGACCCTCGCATCAGTCTCCAGCATATAACCTAGTACTAGAGCTAGTCAGACAGGGCATAGTAAACTCGTTGCAAAATGGCTTTCTGTTCATTTTCAACAAGTCACTAGACTTGAATCGGTGGGGATTCTTGTGTACACACTTGCGACGCGCTAGATATTCAAGCTGATCGCAAGTTACTTTAGGCTTACCTATTCAAAAAGCTCCCAGATGCTAGGCATGCAAGTCCGAGCGAGCGGAGTTACAGACTCTAAGCCACAGAGCTTAATAGCGTGATAGCAATGTCTTCTATCTCTGGGATATTAGTCCCCGGAAAGGCAGTCGTAGTCGCAGTGCTAAGCATTATGCTGCAATAAGGACAAGCAACACTAATCTTTTTGGGATTGTGTTTATTGAGTTCTTCAAAACGCATGACATTGATTTGAGTACCGGGGGTCTCGTACCAGATCTGAGCCCCACCACCACCACAGCAAGTGCTTTTTTCTTTTTGGTGTTCTATGTGTTGAAGTTCTATCCCGGGGATACTTTCCAAAATATAACGAGGTGGATCGAACACACGATTATAACGGCCCAAATAACAAGGGTCATGATAGGTGATAGTCTCATTGACTGGTTTTGAGGGGACGAGCTTAGATTCTTGGATAAGCTGCGCCAAGATCTCACTATGATGATAAACCTCTATGCCTGCCAAACCAAACTCTGCGTATTCGTTCTTAAAAGTATTGTAGACATGAGGACATTGAGTGATGATCTTGGTGACACCATAAGCTTTCATGATCTCAATATTCTCTATCACTAACTCTTGAAAAAGTCCTTCATCACCAGCTCGCCTAGCTATATCACCAGAACTTTTTTCTTCATTACCTAGAACTGCGAAATCCAAACCTGCTTTACTAAAGAGTTGCGCATTAGCTTTGCTCACACTAATACTACGAGCATCATAAGCACCCGGGCTACCCACCCAATACAAATACTCAAACGCCCCTGCCTCTCTAGCCAGCCTGACTTGAATCCCAGTCTCTGACTTGAGTTCAGCTATCCATTTTTCTCTATCATTAGGATCCAAGCCCCAAGGATTAGATTTGCTACGAATATTCTTCAGAGTAGCTTGAAGATTAGAAGGAGCTTTGTTCGCAGCCACCAAAGCTCTGCGCATATCTACGATAGTGTCCACATGCTCTATCAGCACAGGACATTCTTCTACGCAAGCATTACAAGAAGTGCAAGACCAAAGAACTTCTGGACTAATCTCTGCATAGATATCATCTCCAGCACTGAGTTTTTTGATATCTAGCATTAAGTGTTTTGGGGATAGGGGTTTGTCTGTATTCTGAGCAGGACACACTACATGACAGCGACCGCAAGCAGTACACGCTTCACTATCTAGTATGGTCTTCCAGCTGAAATCCTCATAGGAATTGACTCCTATAATAAAATCATTCTCATCCATTTCTTTACCTTCAGCCTCAGCTTCCATCAAAGCAAGCAGACTATAAGGTGTGTACAACTGACCTCTAGCTCTCTTAGATCTAAAAAAAATAGAAAGTGGTGAGAAAAATATATGCTGAAATTTAGTGAAAGGTATGATAGCTATAAACACAAAAGTCAAAATACTGTGAAACCACCACAGGAAGCCGTGCCTAGCCTGCAAATCTTCCAAAGTCATAAACTCTAGACATTTAGCCAGTGCTGCTCCTATGGGGGCGTAGATTTCTATTTGGTTGGTGGCTGCCATACGCAAAGCCTCCAAGAGAAAGCCGCTAATCACAAAAAGAGCCAAGAATAAAGGCTGAATCCAGTCGTTCTGACTATTGTCTAGATTAGGGGACTTGAAAACATAACGACGCAAAGCAAAAACAGTAACTCCACTAATAACTAAGAAGCCACCAAAATCAGCAACAAAACTCAGAATCTTATAAAAAGTACCTTGGAAAAAATATATCCCCAAATGTGAATGTTCTTGAATAGCTATCACATCTGTAACTATCCAAAGAGCTATAAAACCAAAAAGCACGGCAGCGTGAGCTAAGCCGGGTATTTGTTTTTGTCTAATTTTGGCTTGGGCTAGCCCGTAATGCAGTAAATCTCCAATACGAGTCCAAGGTTTATCCAGACGATTATCATTGGGAATAGCCTTGGCAGCCAAGATACGACTGAGTTTGAGCCACATTCCATAAAGAAAAAAAGCTATAGAGATACAAGCCAAAGTATAAAAAACAAATTTGGCATAAGGCTGGTGGTGAATATTCCACCAAAGTTCTCTAGTCTCTAGGACTTTTTGTTGGATTAAAGGTAGGGGCTCAGCAGACAATGCCAGCTGGGTATCAGCATACATAAAACCCAATATACACCGAATAGGGGATTCTACCTAGCCCCAAAACAGCCTATTCTCAAGCTTTTTGAAGCCAAAGCTTTGGGAACTTTTTATCAAAGGGACTGACAAGCTCCCTTTATATATCAAGACGGGATAATTTTATGCACAACAACGAACTTCTTCAAATACTCACTAAACTCAAAGATAGTCTAGAAACCGCTTTTACAGACACAGAATTAGTCCTAAATATTAAACCCAATGATCCAAATGGCTTCGCCATCAAAAAAATCCAAAATGTAGTCGCTGAAATGCGCCCTAATCTTTCTATTACAGAAGCTAATAATGCTAGTTTCTTTTTTGATTTGGAAGATCTCTGACCGAGCTTCATTCCAGCTAGAATATATTTTCTATGCGGCTCAACCCCTTCCTTAAAAAAGCTCAGGAAAAGATCTTGGTTTTTGATGGGGCTATGGGTACCAGTCTTTTTGAATACGCTCTTAGTGCTGAAGACTATGGAAGCCCAGAATACGAGGGCTGTCCAGAACAACTAAATTACACTAGACCAAATATCATTCAAGAAATACATGCTGGCTTTCTTGAAGCTGGAGCTGATGTTATAGAAACCAATAGTTTTGGGGCTAGTGAGATCACCTTGGCTGAGTTCGGCTTAGCTGATAAGTCCTACGAGCTTAGCAAACTTGCTGCGAGGCTAGCTCGTGAAGTTGCGGATCGTTATTCTGAGTCAGAACCTAGGTTCGTAGCAGGTTCTATAGGACCGGGAACCAAGCTAGTCTCCCTCTCTAATATTAGTTTTGACGAATTACACGACTCCTATCTACCACAGATTCGTGGGCTTATAGATGGGGGCGTAGATCTTTTACTCTTCGAGACCTGCCAAGACCCTCTGCAGATCAAAGCAGCTATTAATGCGGCTTTCACAGTATTTAGAGAGATAGAATCTAGTCCTCTGAGTGATGAAGAATTGATGGCTATATATCCTAGGGCTATCTTCTATAACCATGATCCTCATCACAAAGCCAGAACAGGACTGAGTTCTAGGTTGCGTTTCCCTATCAGCGTTCAAGTAACCGTAGAGACTACTGGAACTTTATTAGTCGGCACAGATATCTCTGCTGCTCTTACCACTATCTCTGCTTATCCAGTGGATATCATCGGAATGAACTGTGCTACTGGACCCAATGAAATGCAGCCTCATATTCAGCTGCTTTCAGAGCAGAGTCCTTGTCTCTTGAGTTGCTTGCCCAACGCTGGTATCCCCGAAAACATCGGCGGACATGCTCATTTTCCGCTCAAAGCAGAAGACCTAAGTTCTGCTTTACAAAACTTCGTCAACAAATATGGCGTTAATATAGTCGGGGGCTGCTGTGGCAGCAAAGCTGAACATATAGCAGCGATAGCCAAAGCCGTGAAGGGGCTAAAACCTAGTCCTAGAACGGTTCAGCATCAAGAGCACTGCGAAGCCCGAGAATCAGTCGCAAGTATCTATAGTGCTGTGCCTCTCCTTATGGAACCTAAACCCCTCATCGTAGGGGAACGAACCAATGCCAATGGTAGTAAGCTTTTCAAAGAATTATTAGCCAAATCTGACTATGAAGGCATCACAGAATTAGCCCGCGAACAAGTAGAAGAAGGGGCTCATATCCTAGATGTCTGCACTGCTTTCGTAGGTAGAGATGAGCTGCAAGATATGCATGAGGTGATAAGCCGTATTAATACAGCTGTCAATATCCCTATCATGGTGGATAGCACTGAATATCCAGTTCTTGAAGATGCTCTTAAATGCATCTCAGGCAAAGCTGTCATTAATTCAGCCAACCTTGAAGACGGAGAAAGCAGATTAGCTTTGATCGCCAGTTTAGCTAATCGTTTTGGAGCAGCTCTCGTGGTACTTACCATAGAAGAACAGGGTATGGCGAAGAGTCTTGAAGACAAAATCAGAGTCGCAGAAAGACTTTACGATCTTCTGGTTAATAAACATGGACTCAATCCGAGTAATCTCATCTACGATACTTTGACTTTTACTCTGGGTTCTGGTGAAGAAGACATGCGAGACGCTGGCATCAACACCATAGAAGCTATTCGTGAAATCAAACGCCGCCACCCCGAAGTCAAAACCATACTCGGGCTTAGTAATATTTCTTTCGGCTTGGATCCCAAGCTACGAGTGGCTTTGAACTCTGTCTTCCAGTACGAGGCTGTCAAAGCAGGACTAGATCTCTCTATCTGCAACGCCAAAAAAATCATGCCGCTGAGCAAAATAGATCCTCGTATAGTTAAGATTTGTGAAGACCTTATTTATGACAAAAGAGAATATAACTCTGATGGTGAATGTAGTTATGATCCTTTGATGGCTCTATTAGCTTCAGCCAATGACCTAGAGGCTAGTACAGAGAGTAGCAAAACTCACTATGAAGGTTTGAGCATCGAAGCGATACTATCTCAACGCATCATAGATGGCTACAAAAGCCATATAGAGCGGGATCTAGACATCGCTCTCTCCAAAGGATACAAGGCTCTAGACATCATCAATAAATTTTTGATGGACGGCATGAAGATAGTAGGGGAGAGGTTCGGTTCTGGAGAAATGCAGTTGCCTTTTGTACTCCAGTCTGCAAGCACCATGAAAGCAGCAGTTAGCTACTTAGAACAATTCATGGACAAAACCTCTGGCTCCAATTCAAGAGGCTCCATAGTGATAGCTACAGTCAAAGGTGATGTGCATGATATCGGTAAGAACTTAGTAGATATCATCCTCAGCAATAATGGTTTTACTGTCTACAATCTAGGTGTCAAACAGCCTATAGAAGAGATTCTTAAGGCAGTCGAAGAACATAAACCAGATCTCATCGGCATGTCGGGACTCTTGGTCAAATCTACTCTCATCATGAAGCAGAACTTGGAGTTACTGAACTCCAAAGGTTATCGGATACCAGTTATTCTGGGCGGGGCTGCTCTTACTCGCAGGTTCGTAGAAGAAGATTGCGCCAATGTTTATCAAGGCACAGTGTTTTATGGTTTCGATGCTTTTACAGATCTAGCTCTTATGGAAAAAATCTGCGCTGGTGCAGACTTAGAAACAGTTAAACAAGAATTTTATAAAAGCCGTCCTCGCAAATATGCTAGTGAAGCCCCAGAAGGCACTGAACAAAAGGCTTACGAGACAGTAGAAGAACAGAATATAGATGAGCTATTGCTCGATTATCACGAGCAAGTCTCTTCTGTACGCAGCCTTAAAGCCTCAGAAATACCTAGTCCACCTTTTTGGGGGGATCGTATTATAGACCCTTCAGAGATAGACCTAGACGAGGTTTGGCGCTACCTGAACTTGGATGCTCTCATCATAGGTCAGTGGCGCATGGGCAAAGCCAAACAAAAACCAGAAGACTATCAAAAACTCTTATTAGACACTATATACCCCAAACTGGAGGCTCTCAAACAAAGCGCTAAATCACAGCAGTGGATACGCCCTAGGATAAGTTATGGATATTATCCCTGCGCTATAGACACTAATAACCCCAACCAACTCAATATTCTAGATACAGATCATAAGATTATAGACAGCCTCAAATTCCCTCGCCAAGCTGCTTCTGAACATCTCTGCCTTAGTGATTATTTTCGCAGTGAACTTGAGACCAATGTTCTAGCTTTTCAGATAGTCAGCATAGGACAAGAATCTGCAGACTTCATACAGAGCCTATATGCTAGTTCTAATTTCGATGAATATCTCTATGCCTATGGTCTTGCAGTAGAAACCACAGAAGCTCTTGCTGAATATGCCCACGCCCTTATTCGTCGAGAATTAGGTTTCGCTGCAGAAGATGATCCTGATTATAGTAAGCTCATCAAAACCCATTATCACGGCATGCGTTATAGTTTTGGATATCCAGCCTGCCCTAGGCTTGAAGATCAAGCTCTAGTCTTCAGATTACTCAAACCTGAAAGACTGTCTCTGAGCCTATCTGAAGAGTGGCAGATAGACCCAGAGCATAGTAGTTCTGCTATCGTAGTGCATCACCCAGATGCCAAATACTTCAATGTCAAAAGCAACTAATAGTCTTAGAGTCCTTGCTTTTAACGATTCACAAGAAGTCTAATGTTAGAATTAGCTTGTTTGACATGAATTTCCTAAAAGACTTATTCTTAGCTATCTACCAAGGCATTTTGTCTGGTTTCTCTGATTTGGTCTACTGGTCCAAAAAACCTAGGCAAAACCCTCCCGAAGAAGAAGATACTAGTTGGCACAAATATTACAAATATCCCAGTTGGAGAAAATTTGCCATCAAAGAAAGCACTGCTCAGATTTTTGTTGTCTTGGTTTTACTCATCATCATTCGAGAGAGTATCGGAGAGTTCAGGTTCATACCCAGTGAAAGCATGGAACCTACATTAATAGTGGGCGACAAACTCTTTATCGAAAAATTCAGCAAAAGGTTTCAACCGGAGTTCAAGCGAGGAGACATTGTCGTTTTCTATCCACCAGCCGCTGCCACTAATGGGGTAGAAGTCCTCAAATCAGATCCTTTTAGTATTTTCTCTAGGCTCACTGGGCTACCCTTCCTACCTCAACCAGAAGCCTACATTAAACGCGTCATAGGCTTACCTGAAGAAACTATCTGCGTCAAAGCCAATCAGGGAGTCTTTATTAACGGTGTTTTAGTCCAAGAACCTTATCACGAAGGTAGTATGAAATATCTCCCAGAGTATGATCTTCCATGTAGCCAGATCCCAGCCGGACATTATTTCGTCTTAGGTGATAATCGCAACTATAGCTATGACTCTCATGTCTGGGGACCTCTAGGCAGAGACAGGATCATAGGTAGAGCTGCTTCACTAATATTTAGAGGCTTGGACGAAAAACCTCAACTACTTCTTAATGAATAAAAATTCCTCACTAATTTCTCTAGTAGTAATTTTAATAGCAGCTTTTGCCTTATTTAGTTTTGAGACCGGCAACTACCCTCTCATAGGAGTGGATGAGCCTCGTTATGCTGAGACTGCTAGAGAAATTCTAGAAAGCGGGAATTGGATATTACCTCAGTGCCATTATGAGCCCAGATATGATAAACCCATATTGTATTATTGGCTTGAAGCCTTCTCTATGAGCGCCTTTGGGCTCAACGAGTTTGCAGCAAGACTACCTTCAGTTCTAGCTGGTCTAGGCATGATAGTTCTAGCCTATCTACTAGGCAACATACAAAACTTTGGTCTTATTAGTGCGCTCATTTTGGCTAGTAGCCTAGAGATCTGGCTTGCCTCAAGACTTTCTATTACTGATATTGTTTTATGTTTTTTTATATCTGCCACCATTAGCTTTTTTTTCTTGGGCTATGTTCGACAAGACTCTTATAGGCGCAAATTTGCTTTCAAGCGCAAAAGCAGTTCCAACTGGTTTATAGCTATGTTTGTGATGGCAGCTTTGGGTATGCTCACCAAAGGCCCTGTAGCAGTGCTTTTGCCATTACTTGTGATTTTACCTTTCCTACTCTACAGCAAAGATCTTATGCGTTGCTTGCAAGATGCTCGCCAAGAAATGCTTCTTGGCAGCTTGGCTTTCATATTGATCAGCGCACCTTGGTATATAGCTGTTCACATCGCTAGCCAAGGTGCTTTTTCATATGAGTTTTTCTGGAGACATAATATAGAGCGCTATACTTCTGTAGTCTCCAACCACCACGGGCCTTTCTGGTTCTATATTCCAGTAATTTTACTTGGTTTCTTCCCTTGGACTGCCATATTATTTCCTGCCCTAAGAAGCGGTCTCCAAGATGGTTCTACTAGTCAGCTTGCTAGCCGACTTAACACTAAACATCTACTTAAATTCTGTCTTTGGTGGGCTCTAATAGTGTTTTTGTTTTTTAGTATTTCTAGCACCAAACTAGTTACCTATATCTTACCTATATATTTACCACTCAGTATAATTTCTGCTTCTTGGTGGTCTCAAAGTTTTAACTATGAACGAACTCAACCTTGGCGCAACCTCCACGGACTTATAGGGCTAGGATTTACTCTAGTAGTGCTTTTGATAGGAGCCTTTATAGCTAGCACAGCATACAGACCTCAGTTACTAGAACTCAGCCATGACGCTTTTGCTTTGGCTTTCTTACTCATAGCGTTCATTCTGCTCGCAGGTTTCTGTATAGCCATGAGTGCCATACTAAGAGAAGCTGAGATTTCTTTCATCACTATCTCTATAACAGCCATTCTTATATACCTGACCTTAACATTACTCTTTGTTCGTCCTTATGCTTTTTATATGGATGACGGGCTCAAATCCTTTGTACAAAAGAACCCTAAGTCCACAATCTACAGCCTAGAAAGTCCTTTGACTAGTTTGTTTTTTTATGGACGCAAAAACAACCCTGCCCTCAAAAGCCACGAGGTCAAATCCAAACTCAAACAAGGCGAAGAATTTTACCTAGTGCTCAAACCCCGTCAGGGAGAGGCTCTCAGCAAATCCCTAGCTTTGGTGCAAGCCGGGAAAAGATTTAGGATCTACCACAGCCCACTACAGAACAATAATGGGTCCGCCAGCATCTCGGACTCCAGCAAAACCATGCTTATCCAACTCTGAGCGAGCTAAACTCTGATCCAAAGCGATATCTACAAAAAGTTTGCCGTTGAGATGATCTATCTCATGCTGCACGCAGCGACAAAATAAATCTCCTTCGGCTTCAGCACGATGCTCTTTGCCATTAAGATCTTGATACTTGAAAGCTATCTTGTAAGCGCGCTTGACATTAAAAAAAACATCTGGGAAGCTAAGACAACCTTCGTAACTATCCATCTCGCCTTCACGATATACAATCACTGGATTAATTATCACCAAACCTGTTTCGGAGCTACTTGAGGAGTCTGATGCAAAAGCACTATTGGCTCTAGCTTGGGAGCCTTGTTCATCAATTCCACTATCTTCATAGCGACTAGAATTATAATCCACATCTATTACCAAAATACGCTGATTAATACCTATCTGTGGAGCTGCCAAACCCACTCCATTAGCGGCATACATGATCTTAAACATGCGACTAGCTAATTTGCGCAGCTTAGAGTCAAATTTGCTAACACGCAAAGAGGGCTTGCGCAAAATCTCAGAACCGTATTTTACTATCTCTTTATCAGTGAAGGACATAGTTTAATTGCTAGCCTCCAAACCAGTGTTATCAAAATCACCAGCATCCCCAGAATTACCACCCCAAGTAGGTCCACTAAGTTTGATGCCTCTACGAGACTGTTTGAGGAAACTCACCAAGAGTTGAACTGAAGGATCTGGATTAGTCTCTAGTTTAGATATACTTGCAGCCAAAGTATTAGCTTCTCTGTAGAGTACATTAAAAGCTTTGCGGATCTCTCTAATGCTCTCTGGGCTAATAGAAGCCCTACGAAGCGCATGTCTATTGATGCTGATACCACGAGCTGGTATGCCTGTCGCTATAACAAAAGGCGGTAGATCTTGGTTGGTCGCAGATTTGCCACCCAACATAGCACAAGCACCTACACGACAATGCTGGTGCACAGAAGCATCTCCACCTATAACTGCATAGTCACCTACTTCTACATATCCTGCCAACTGTACGCTATTAGTAAGGATCACATGATCTCCGACCTTAGAGTTATGCCCCACATGAGCATAAGCCATCAAAAAACAATGTGAACCTATAATAGTCCTAGAACCCTGTCCTGTAGCTCGATGTATGGTTACGAACTCTCGGATGCGGTTATAATCTCCGATCTCCACACAGCTAGTCTCTTCACTATATTTGAGGTCCTGAGGATCTTCTCCTATAACAGCAAAAGGATATATATGGTTGTGATTACCAATAGTCACACCATCGCGAATAATGACATGGTCTGAAATAATACAGTTATCACCGATACTAACATTGGAGCCTATTATGGCTGTGGGGGCTATCTTAGTATTGAAACCTATGCTAGGACCTGCTTGCACAGTCATTATATTAACAGCCTTTTGATATTAGATTGGAGATCCGCTCCAGATATGGGTCCTAGCCTTTTGTTGATAGTTAATCTATCTTTGCTAATAAAATAAGTAACTGGTATACGAGAGATTTTGAATTGTTTCATCAAAGCTTGGTTCTTAGGATCATCCACATTTACAGAATAAAAATCTACACTCTTGGAATGAGTCACTTGAGCCTTACTAAAAGTCGGTTGATAAACCTTACAACTATCACACCAATCCGCATAAAATTTGATGACTGCTGGCTTAGATGAGCCCTTCAAAAAACTATCTAGAGCACTAGAACCTGCTTTAACCGCCAAGTGTTGGCTACAAGCCGCTATAGACACTAGAGATATAAGTAAAAAACTGAAAAAGCGCATAAGAACTCATTATAGCAAGACAAAAAAAAGCCCCTACAGGGTGCAGGGGCTTTATGGATTGAAGGATATACTCTAATTAGTCATCATTCAAAATAGTTCTAGAAAGTTCGTGCCAAGCACTACCATCATAGATCAGCTGCAATATATCATCAGCACTAAAAGCTTCAAGATTATTAGCACTGTTGCCATCTCCGTTATCATCGATGTCTAGAGCGTTAGCAGCTATAGCCACATCATCATCAGCAACATCTATGGGACCTAAGAAAAGCAAAGTCAACCTCTGACCCAATCTGCCACCAGTAATAGTAGCAAGGCTTCCAGTGGCAACACCGGTATCATCTATAGTAACGAAGTTTAAACCACTAGCACTAAAAGTAGTAGCAGTGTTGAGGTCTATAGCTTTAATGGCTCCATCCAGATTACTACCATTAGCAACATCAGTAAGAGCCGCTATAGCAGTACCATTGAAGCTAGCAGCCACTACCTCTAAACCATTAGCTAAGTCTATATCTCCGTTGGAAACTATACCTTGCTTGGCTCTGATAGGACCCTGAAACCTAGTAGAGACGGCTGTTGTACCACCATTCACAAAACCCGCAAGAGTGGTTATACTGGCTTGACTAGCAGTGTTTACAGTTCCAGTAAGGTTACCAGTGACATTACCTGTCACATTACCAATGATATTACCGTTGACTTCATCTTCAGCGATAATAGTACCTTTGAATCTAGTAGGAGTACCCAAAGTACCTCCATTCACGAAAGCCGCAAGAGTAGTGATACTTGGCTGAGAAGCAGTAGTTACAGTGCCTGCAGTAGTTGCAGTCGTTGCGCTGGTGGCACTAGTAGCTGTAGTAGCAGTAGTTGCTGTGCTAGCTGTAGTACAGCTAGTAGCACTAGTAGCAGCCCCTGTCAAAGTACCAACTATACCTCCAGCAACAGTAAGACGAGAAGGTATACTCAAAGCCAGTCCAGTAGCACCAATCGAGGTTACAGCAGGTAGGGTAGTGATAGAACTCTGAGTTGCTGAGGTTACAGTTTTAGCCGTACTTGCCTGAATATCTGTAGAGACCGTAGATGGTACGGCTACTAGATCATCTCCATTATCAGGATTCTCAAAAGCCGCAGCTGGTTTATCAAGAATTAAAATCAAAAATTCTTCTGGAGTAGTAGAGCTGACTCCTCCTCCGCTAATCCTAAGAACAGCTTTAGTGTCAGAACTAACAGAAGGCATAGTAACTCTAAACCTACTATCATCTACAACTTTAGTATCTAGAGTAATAGTAGTACCATCTGTAGTTTTGAGACTGGCAGCAAGAGCTGAAGCTGTCGTATCAAAATTACGACCACGCAAATTCAGAACTTCACCTTCAGCGACAGTAGTAGGAAGACTGCTAGTAACTTTGGCATCAACAACACTAAACAAGGTCATCAAAGCTAACAGCAAGCTTAAATATTTTTTGCTCATTTCTTTCTCCTTAAGTTGCAACTCATAAAAACTGATACAATTCTTTAATTGATCTTTCTATGAACACATAAGGCTCACTATAACTAGGGTATAGACTCTTGGCAAGTCTATACGAAATGGCTTTTTACAACAAGGCTAATGTTATGATGCAATTAGTCTCAAGCCATGTCCAAAGATATCATAAGCCACAAAGCCCGCAATTCGCTCTCCCAACGAATTGTACTCACTGGTGATAGACCCACAGGTCCCCTACATCTAG
>CAZASO010000012.1:0-27556 GCA_964487825.1 uncultured Gammaproteobacteria bacterium | reverse complement strand
CGCTCCCAAGAGTATCTTTGAGTCCTAGTTAACAAAACTGACACGAGTGTCAGTTTTGTGCTAGAATGTTCCTTTATATGGCTCAATTCCATGGTGCCAAAATACTTAGCTTCGCTAGGGCTCTACCTGAGACCATAGTCTCAAATCATGACCTAGAAGCTCTTTTTGAGACTAGTGATGATTGGATAAGCCAGCGAACTGGCATTAAAGAGCGCAGAGTCGTAGACCCTAGTAAAGGTGAGACTGCTGTCAGTCTTGGTTCTGAAGCTGCAAAGCGAGCTTTATCCAAAACCAGTCTTAATCCTCAAGACCTAGACCTTATAATTTGCGCCACGGCCACTGGGGACTATCTCTTCCCTGCCACGGCCTGTCTTATACAAAAAAACATAGGGGCGACCAAGGCTGCTGCTTTTGATATAGCGGCTGCTTGCACTGGTTATATCTATGCTCTTAATCTTGCCTACAATTTTATTCGCTGCGGCCAGTATAAGAGAGTCTTGGTAGTCGCTGTAGATCTCATGTCTAGATTTATAGACTGGTCAGACAGACGCACTGCTATTTTGTTTGGAGATGGGGCTGGGGCTACTTTGCTTGAAGCTTGCGATCCATCTGAAGATGCTTTTTTGGCTTTTGATCTCAAAGCCGCTGGTGATGATGCTTGTACACTCTTCGTCCCTAATGTCGGTTCTCATTATCCACAAAAAGCCTCAGAGATTACTAGTAAACCTATTATGGTCTCTATGGATGGTCAAGCCGTTTATCAATTCGCTGTCAAGGCTGTACCTGAAACACTAACTACGGTCTGCGCTAAAGCAAATATCTCTCCCCAAGATCTGGATTATATAGTTCCCCACCAAGCCAATACTCGTATTTTAGAGAGTGCCTCCAAAAGAATTAAAGTCCCAATGGATAAATTTATTTGCAACATAGAACGCTATGGCAATACCAGCGCAGCCAGCATCCCCATTGCTTTTGATGAAGCTTTGGAGTTGGGTACTATAGTGCGCAAAACCAATAGCAAACTCAAAATAGCCTTGGTAGGTTTTGGAGCAGGACTTACTTGGGGCTCTGCCATAATAGAATACTGATGAGCAATGCTACTAAAGTCTTATTAGAAGAATATAAATCCAAATTCAATCAAAACCTAGATCTACTCTTAGATCGTCTCGCTGATACAGATGGAGATTATTCGGATCTTTATGCTAGAGCTTCCTTAAGACTTTTAGATGCGCTTCGCTACAGTGTTGTAGATGCTGGCAAACGCATTAGACCCATACTAAGTTTACTCACAGCAGAAGCAGTCGCAGCCAAAGAACTTAGTCTCAAAGATAATTTGGCCACACCTATCGCTCTAGCCATAGAATTAGTTCACTGTGGTAGTTTGATACATGATGATCTACCTTGCATGGACGACGATGATCTTCGTCGCGGCAAAGCTAGTAACCATAAGGCTTTCGATGAAGCGACTTCTCTACTTGCTGGAGATTTGCTACTCATACTGCCGGTTCGGGTCTTACTCCACGAAGGCAAATCTTATGGCATAGACGCTTGGAGACTTTCTAGAGCAGCACTCAAACTCTCTGAAGCTATCTCCAGCATGATCTGCGGGCAAGCCTTAGACATGGACATCTCTAGTGGTCGCATCAGCTCTAGAGATATAGACAGTCTCACCCTCATGCAAAGATGCAAAACTGGAGCCCTTATCTCAGCATCAGCAGAGATAGGAGCCCTACTCGCTGGTGCTGATGAAGACTCTTGTCGGCTTTTTGGATCCTTCGCTTCCAAACTTGGTCTGGCTTTTCAAATCATGGACGATGTTTTAGATGCTAGCGCTTCTAGTGAGATCTTAGGCAAGACCGCAGGCAAAGACTCTCAGCAGAACAAACTCACCTTCATTGAACTCTATGGAGCTGAGTCAGCTAGAGCTTTAGCTCAAGAACTCATCATAGAAGCCAAACAAGAACTAAGACAAAGATCTCTTAGTACTGATAAACTAGAAATGCTGGCCGACTATGTCATTTCTCGCAACTATTAACGCTAATGGTTATGAAGTTATCACTGCTATAGTGCTTGCAAATTTTGGCGCTCAGCTACTTAAGACTGTCACCCATGCTCTACAACATAAAGAGATGAACCTACAAATGCTAGTAACCACTGGTGGTATGCCTTCTAGCCATAGTGCTTCTGTAACAGCCATGTCTATTTCTATTGGTCTTATCACTGGTTTTAATTCTATTTATTTCGCTATTGCTTTTTGTTTGTCTGCCGTTGTGATGTATGACTCAGCAGGAGTACGGAGATCTGCTGGCAAACAAGCTGAGGTTCTCAACAACATCATCTCTGAACTCTTCTCAGAAGAACATAGACTGAGCAGCGACAAACTCAAAGAACTACTAGGACACAGTCCTTATGAGGTTGTGGCAGGAGCTTTATTCGGAGCTGCTGTAAGTTTGATTCTTCGTTATATTATTCTCACTAATGTCTAAATTTATAGTTATAGGTATTCATGGACTAGGCGGCAGAGCTGCTTGGCTTGCGCGCATCCAAGAAGAATTTGAGCGCTACAACCAATCTCAAAACGAGCATAGTTTTAGCCTCGTTGCCAAGGATCTCAAAGGCTTTGGGGAAGGGGGTTCTGGGCACATAGATAGTTTTCATGATTGGCTCAAAGATATTCAGAACGACTACGATCAAATAGCCCAGAATAATCCTGATGCCCGCATAGTTATTTTTGGGCATAGTCTTGGTGGGCTTATAGCTACTAATCTATATGGGATTAGAGCCTCAGATACTTTAGTACTCTCTGTTCCCGGCTTCAAAGGAGCTGCTAGTACTTTCAAACCACTCTTTGTAGCCAAGACTATCTTCACTTATATCTTCAATAAATCCAAACTCATAAACCTGCCCTGCCCCAAAGACAATAGACAAGGCATGATCAGAGGCAAGCTCTATATAGGAGATCCCAGTGATCAAGACCCTTTTAAGACTAGTCGTGTTAGTGCCAACTTACTCTGGCAAATTTTAGAATTAGGGAAGCACAGTAAACGCAATCTCTCTAGACTCAAAACTAATCCTCTAGTATTAATCCAAGTAGAAGGAGATACAGTCGTAGACAATGCTAGCCAAGATGAACTTCTTAAGCTAAGTCCTTCTCCGCACAAACATAAAATTACTGTTCATTCTGATTTGCATGATTGGCCTATTTATGATTTGGTAGAAACTACGATTAAAGATTTAATTGAAATACTAATTGCAAGATAATTGTGCCGTCTCCGCAGATGGATAATAAAACTATTCTGCAAGAAGTCCAGCAAAAACCTAGTCTAGGATAGTTTTAATTTATATCTGGGTAGATTAGGATAATGAATGTTCAAGCACAAGAATCCGCTCTAAACGAAATAGCAAAATCAAAAAAACTAAGAGAAGAAAAAAATATGACAGCAAGTTTAACAATAGACGGCAAAACCGTTGAACTACCCATTATCACTGGCACAGAGGCAGAGAGGGCTATAGATATATCTAACCTTAGATCTGAAACTGGCTACATAACTATGGATCCCGGCTATATGAATACCGGTTCCTGCCAAAGTGATATTACTTTTATAGATGGCGAGAAAGGTATTCTTAGATATCGCGGCATAGACATCGAAGAACTCGCCGAGAAATCTACTTTCGTAGAAACCAGTTATTTATTAATTTATGGCAAACTACCCAATGATCAAGAACTCAAAGAATTTTCTGAAGGTTTGACTCGCCATTCTTTATTACATGAGGATATGACTCATTTTTTTGCTGGATATCCCAGTACAGCGCATCCTATGGCGATTTTATCTTCTATGACCTGCTCACTATCAGCTTATTACCCTGATCCAGTGAATGCAAAGTCTGAAGATCAAATCAAACTAGATATGACTCGGATATTATCCAAGCTCAGAACTATTGCGGCTTTTTCATACAAAAAATCCATAGGTCAGCCACTGGTTTATCCTAATAACTCTTTGAGTTATTGCGCGAACTTCCTCAACATGATGTTTGCTGTTCCTGCTGAACCTTATGAGATAGATAACGACATAGTCAAAATCATGAATCAGTTACTGATACTACACGCAGATCATGAACAAAACTGCAGTACTTCAACAGTGCGCACAGTTCAAAGCAGTGGAGCTAGTATCTATGCTTGTATCTCTGCTGGTATCTCTGCTCTATGGGGTCCCAAACATGGCGGTGCTAATCAAGCCGTGTTAGAGATGTTACAAGCTATTCATGATAGTGGAATTAACTACAAAGACTATCTTGCAAAAGTCAAAGACAAACAATCTGGCATCAAACTTATGGGGTTTGGTCATAGGGTCTACAAAAATTTTGACCCTAGAGCCAAAGTTCTCAAAGGCGCTTGTGAAAAGGTTCTTAGCAAAATGGGTGTCAGTGATCCACTACTAGAAATCGCAAGGGGACTAGAAGAAGAAGCTCTTAGAGATCCTTATTTCGTAGAGCGAAAACTCTATCCTAATGTAGATTTTTATTCTGGCATCATTTACAAAGCTCTCGGCTTCCCTGTTAATATGTTCACTGTCTTGTTCGCTCTAGGTAGACTACCCGGCTGGTTAGCCCACTGGAATGAAGCAAGAATAACGGGCTCTGGCAATAAAATCACAAGACCTCGTCAAATTTATCAAGGTCTCAACCAAACCTCTTACACAGAGAAAGCTGATCGTAAATAATTGTTAGCTCTAGTCACTATCCAAGAGATGCGCAATATCGATGACAAATCGATAGCAGGCTCTCAGGAAGTGGCTTACAGCTACATGCAGTCAGCAGCTGAAGGTCTAAAAAATCTAATCGAGCATATCAATGAATCAGAGTTGAGCAAAGACTCTGATATAGATTCTTTTCCTTTGGTCGTGATTGTCTGTGGTAAAGGCAACAATGGCGGTGATGGACTAGCATTAGCCGTCTTGCTTAGCAAACTAAACTATGAGGTCAAAATATATTGCCTCAGTTCTAGTTATAAAGCTGAAGCCAAACAAGCTCACAATGAAGCACTTAAGGCAGGACTAGCAATAAATTACATAGAAGATTCGTCTGATGTCAAAAAATTCAAAGAGCTTCTACAAAAAGATAAACCTGAATTTATTGTAGATGCCCTCCTTGGCACTGGCAGCAAAGGCAGTCCCAAAGGGCTATACAAAGAAATCATCAACAACATCAACAATTACAAAGTCAAAGAACTTTCTACTAGAGTTATTTCTGTAGATATACCTTCTGGACTCAATGCTGATACAGGCAAAGCTCAAGAACTATCCATTATCGCAGATCACACTGTCTGTATGGGTTTCCCTAAGCTAGGTTTTGCTTTTTATCCAGCAAGATCTATAGTCGGAGAATTACATCTTCGACATCTAGATTATCCAGCAACAATAGTACGCAAAGCACAAACAGAACAAATCTTCAGCCCGGGCATCCAAGATCTAGTAGAACTAATGCCTAGTCGTCATATCACTGGCTCCAAATTCGATCACGGGATAGCACTCATCGTAGCTGGCTCCAAAAACATGGGAGGCGCAGCCATACTCTCTGCCAAAGCCGCTCTAGAAAGCGGTCTTGGGATGCTACACATATGTAGCACTCAGAGCAATATCTCTGCCATCAACACTAGTGTGCCAGAAGCTGTAAGCCATGCACTGATTGCTTTTGATGACGACATTAACGCTTATAATTTTGACATCTGTGCTCAACTTATCTCCAAAAAAGAACCAGATGTAATTTGCATGGGACCAGCTCTCTCTATAGAAGAAGCTGCTCAAAATTTCGTCAAGAATACTCTAGATTTCATAGATGAATCCAAAAAAAAAGCTGTGATCATCTTAGATGCTGATGCTATCAATGCTTTTAGAAATAATCCCAAAGCACTTAGATACAAGAACCTAGATATCCTCTTGACTCCTCATTATGGAGAACTTGCGCGTATCAGTCCCCATAAAATCTCAGCTGAAGAGATAGCTGACATGGATCCTCTGGATAAAATTGCCTTCCTGAGAGCTTGTTCTAAAACTAGCAACACTAATATCCTTCTCAAAGGCAGCCCCAGCATCCTAGTAGATGTCAAAAGCCAACAAGCTATCATTCTGCCCTATGGTAATTCTGGTCTGGCTAAAGCTGGCTCAGGGGATGCTCTCTCTGGGATCATCGCTTCTTTAGCTGCTCAAATCATCTGCGCAGAGAGACGAGAAGGCAAAAGCAGAACTTCTAAGCTATCTATCTCCAGTCAAGCTGCTATCTTGGGAGCTTTCTTATTAGGCAAAAGCGCCGAAAGGCTCAGTAGCAAATATGGCGAATATAGTATCTCTGCTTCTAAAGTCA
The DNA here is from genome assembly GCA_964487825.1 of uncultured Gammaproteobacteria bacterium. Taxonomy (GTDB): domain Bacteria; phylum Cyanobacteriota; class Vampirovibrionia; order LMEP-6097; family LMEP-6097; genus CAZASO01. The sequence continues at coordinate 21,196 of CAZASO010000012.1, read as the reverse complement.
TAGAAGAACTGCATCAAATACTCAAAGCTTTTTCAAATGCTAGAATTGGCTTTTGAAAATGTCTGGAGCCCTATCTTCTACTTCTTATAAACTTAGCTATCTCAAACAGCTTGAAGCTGAGAGCATCCATATCATGCGTGAAGTTGCTGCTGAGTTCCGCAACCCAGTTATGCTCTACTCTGTAGGCAAAGACTCTAGTGTGATGGTGCATTTAGCACGCAAAGCTTTTTATCCCGGACGCATACCTTTTCCTTTTATGCATGTGGATACTGGCTACAAGTTCCAAGAAATGTACGATTTTAGAGATCAGTTTATAGCCAAGATAGGAGCTAAACTCATTATTAATCGCAATGAATCTGCTATCAACAACAACATGAACCCTTTTCGCTATGGCACGGATAAATGCTGTGCCGCCCTCAAAACAGGAGGTCTCCTAGAAGGACTCAGCAAATACGGTTTTGATGCGGCTTTCGGAGGTGCTCGCCGCGAAGAAGAAAAATCCAGAGCCAAAGAAAGAGTCTATTCTTTTAGAGATGCTTTCGGACAATGGGACCCTAAGAATCAAAGACCAGAATTATGGAATTTATATAATTCAGAACTTAATGAAGCCGAGTCTATTAGAGTCTTTCCTCTGTCTAACTGGACAGAAGTAGATATCTGGGAATATATACTTGCTGAAAAAATAGATGTGGTACCTTTGTATTTTGCCAAAGAACGAGATGTCGTTATCCGCAATGGCATCATCATACCTATAGATCAGACTCACGAATACCTAAAACCCAAAGAAGGCGAAGAGGTCCAGAAACTACTTTGTCGTTTTAGATCTCTAGGTTGCATGCCCTGCACCGGAGCTATAAAATCTAGTGCAACAACACTAGAAGAAATAGTCCAAGAAGCCAGAGAAGCCAAAAAATCTGAACGCGAGAACCGAGTCATAGACCTAGGTTCAGACAGTTCCATGGAAGACAAAAAGAAAGAAGGTTATTTCTAAAATGGACATACTTCGTTTTACTACAGTTGGCAGCGTAGATGATGGCAAATCCACCCTCATAGGTAGATTGCTTTTTGACACTGGATCTATTTTTGAAGATCAACTCCGCGCTGTCCAAAAAACCAGCGACAAAAAAGGCTACCAAGGTATAGATCTTTCTTTGGTTACAGATGGACTCGCTGCCGAAAGAGAGCAGGGTATCACCATAGATGTCGCTTATAGATATTTTTCTAGTCCCAAACGCAGATTTATTATCGCTGATACGCCCGGACACAAACAATACACCCGCAACATGGTTACTGGCGCATCTACGGCAGATCTAACCATCATCCTGATAGATGCTCGCAAAGGCTTGCTAGAACAGTCTCGTAGACATGCTTTCATCTCGTCTCTACTAGGTATACCTAATTTTGTGGTTGCCATCAACAAAATGGATTTAGTAGATTATTCTCAAGAAGTTTTTGAACAAATCCAAAAAGACTTCCAGCAATTCATTAGCTCTATGAAGATAGATAGGACTTTCTTCCTACCTATATCCGCCCTTAAGGGAGACAATGTCGTCCTCAAAAGTGAGAAGACGCCTTGGTATCAAGGTCCTAGCCTCTTAGAACTTCTGGAAACCATAGATACTAGTAGGACTATCAACTACCAGAACTTTAGATTCCCCGTCCAATATGTTATCCGTGAAGACTCCGAAGCTATGCCAGATTTTAGAGGTTTTGCTGGACAAATAGCCAGTGGCATAGTCAAAGTCGGCGATGAACTCATCTCGTTACCCTCTAGACAAAAAGCTAGACTCCAGTCTATAAGCTCATTTGACGGAGATCTAGATGAAGCTGCTGCTCCAAGCTCTGTAACTCTGGTTCTAGATAGAGAGATAGATACAAGTCGCGGAGACATGCTAGTCAAAATCGACGATGAGCCAGAGATGCTCTTTGATTTTAGTGCAGATATCTGCTGGATGACAGAAGAGCCTTTATTAGTTCGTAATCGCTACATCATGAAATATGGCAGTTCCAAAAGCAAAGTCATAATCAACAATATCGACTATCGGATAAATACAGATAGCTTAGAACACGAAAACGCTCACAGACTGGACCTAAACGATATCGGTAGAATTAGTCTCAAAGCCCTCAAAGCTATAGCTCTCGATAAATACAAAAACAACAGGGCTACTGGAAGTTTTATACTTATTGATGAGATTAGCAATAACACTGTTGCCGCAGGTATGGTCGCATGAACATATTACAAGAGATCATAGATCACAAACGCAGTGAGATGAAGAGTCTTCCCGAATGTGAATTTTTCATCCGGGACTTAGAAACCCTCGGGGACTGTCGTGGCTTCATCGAGAGACTAGAATGCAGTCAGGGACCAGCTTTGATAGCCGAACTCAAGAAAGCTAGTCCTAGCAAAGGTCTACTAAGAGCCGATTATCAGCCACTAGAAATAGCCAAACAATACGAAATTGGCGGGGCTGCTTGCCTCTCCATACTCACTGATAGCAAATTTTTTCAGGGTAGCCTACAAGACTTAGAGCTAGTCTCCAAAGCCTCTCGTATTCCTTGTCTTCGCAAAGACTTCATCATAGACACTCGACAAATCGCCATGTCCCGCATTGCTGGCGCTGATGCCGTACTGCTTATTGCAGCGATACTCAGTCCCCAAGACCTCAAAAAATTCCATAGTTTTGCTAGAGATCTTGGTATGGATGTTTTAGTCGAAGTACATAACGCTGAAGACATGGACAAAGCTCTAACTATTAACGCCAAACTCATAGGCATCAACAACCGAGATCTTCGCTCCTTTACTGTAGATTTAGCTACCAGCTACAAACTAGTCTCTGAATACCATAGAGACCTTGAGACCAAAATTCTAGTCTCCGAATCAGGCATCTTCAATAAAACAGAAATCCAAGGACTTTATGATATAGGGATCAAAGCTTTTTTGGTAGGAGAAGCTCTCATCACCCAAGCTAATGCTTTGGAGGCTGTGAGAGACTTGCTGAATTAGGCAAGCCCCTCAAAAAATCATTCCGCGCCATAACGCCTAAGGGATGCAGGCTTTGACCTTTACGCAGAACTTCCTGAATCTTGGTGTTCATAGTTATTAAAATAGCTCTCTCCCAATTAGAAGCTAAGATACTAGAGCAAATAGCTATAGATGGCTCTTGTAAATCCGCAGAAGATGCATCTGGACTGGCTGCTAGGACCCAAGAATCTAAGGGTAAATGGCTCAAGAAATCAGCTAAATATACTATGCGAGATTCTAAGCACATCTCCCCTGCCCCAAAAGTATGCTCCCGAATGGCATTCAGGATACGAGGGTCCAAAACCTCATATTTATCTTCGGCTACAGCTGCTGCATTCCGAGCATGAAGTAGATTGGGACAGTCCTCATCTTCTGGATAGATCTCTATGCCATAATACTTAGCCAAACTAATTTGCTCTGAATTAGTCAGTTCTTTTGCGTAATCATGCAGGTAAGCTGCTAGCTCTACTCTACTCCTCAACTCATCTTCGCTACAACTTACCTCAGCTTCATTGAGAAATCTAGTAGTCAAGTCTTGAGCTTGTTTCACGACGGACTCTATATGAGAATATCTATATGTACTTAGTTGAGATTTAAGATCTCTTTTGATTTGATCTAGAAGTAAAGCTCTCTCTTGCATAGACTAAAACCCTCTACAGAATTAGTTTAAGCCCTGTATACAAATAACTTAGAGCTAATAGGGCTAAAATAAAAGCTGAAATCCGCATCACCACAAGGTTATGTCGCTTGAACCAATCTAACTGTTTGAGAAGACCAGCAAAAATAGAAGCTAGAAAAATCACCATCGTATATCCCAAAGAAAACACAAACATCACAATGACAGCTTCAATCCAAGAGCTAAGAGTAGAAGCTGCACTCAGTACAGCAAACAGCACTGGACTAGAACAAGGTGAACTCAGTAAAGCAAAAACCAGACCTACAACAAAAGGATTAGAATCTGGGACTTTAGTAATAATCTGAGGCAGGGGTATTCGTATCCACTCTAATAAAGCCAGAGACATCAAAAAAATAAAAAGCCCTACAGCTATATAGATATAGGCTTTGTACTCAGTGAATACTGCAAAAGCAAAATTACTAAAAGCTCCCAAAAAAGCCATGAGAACTGAGACTCCAAGTACAAAGAGTGATGCTTGACGCAAAGCTTTAGCTGGACTAGAAATCTTAGAGATCCCGATATAAGCAAGATTGATAGGCAACATGCTAAGAACACAAGGACTCAAGCTAGAAATCAAACCAGCAAAAAAAGCAAAAAGCAAAAGAAGCCATGAAGGCAAAGCTTGAGGATTATCGATAAAACTCTGAACTACGGTCTCTGATTGGTACATAAGGTCTTACTTGATGACCTGATCTAGAACCTCAGTCATAGCTGGCACAACATCAAATAGATCTCCAACTATACCATAGTCCGCTTTTTTGAAAATCGGAGCATCAGGATCTTTGTTGATAGCTACTATCACTTTGCTAGAGCCCATTCCAGCAAAATGCTGTATGGCTCCAGAAATGCCACAAGCTATATAAAGATTAGGACTCACAACTTTACCTGTCTGTCCGACTTGCATACTGTGAGGAGCATAACCACTATCTACCGCAGCTCTAGAGGCTCCGACAGCAGCATTAATCTTCTTAGCAAATTCTCTTAGAACTTTAAAGTTAGTCGAGTTACCCATAGCTCTACCCCCAGAAATAATCACAGAAGCATCTGTTAAAGCTACTTCTTTAGTTTCTGATTTTTCTACGGCTTTGATTTTACAATTGGCTGTAGCAGTTAAAGCGCTAGTGATGATCTCTGTATTAGCTGGGCTTGCTTGCTCTACTTTGATGCTATTTGGTCTGAAACTAATAAAAGATTTTTTGCTTGGATCTAACTCAAGAAGAACGCGTAGTTTATTAGAATACATACTACGGGAGACTTTGATAGACGACGAGTCTTCATATGAAAGGCAGTCAGTAGCTACATTTGCTTCTATCTTAGAACCAGCAACCGCAATTAAAGCTTCTCCATCTATAGAATTATTGGCTATCACTATCTCTGGATTCTCAAGTTCCACGACTTTGAGAAGTTCAGTAACAAAAAGTTCTGATCTAAAAATTTCCAATTCTGGACTATCTATGACATAAGCTTTAGTTGCTCCAAGGCTGGATAAATCTTTTGCTGCTTCTGTAATTTTATGACCAAAAAGACAAACCACACAATTAGCAGCGGACTCTCTGTTAGCAAATTTAATTAATTCACAAGTAGCTGAACTTAACTCTCGAAGACCCGATTCATTTTCTTTAGTCTCTGCAAATACCAAAAATTTTCTTGACATAATCGCATTCTACCCAAGCACTTAGAGACTAAAACTCTTTCCAGATAAGAGCCAACCCTGCCATGATAATATTAGACTCGTGACTCGTGACTCGTGACTATGACTACAGATGATTACTATGAGATTTTGGGACTAAGCAGGGATGCTAGTGAGGCTGATATTAAATCAGCCTACAAAAAAGCCGCCCTGAAGTACCATCCAGATAATACCGAAACTGGCAGCGAAGAAATGTTCAAAAAAGTTGGAGAGGCTTATGATGTCCTCAAAGACCCTCAAAAACGCAGTATCTATGATCAGTACGGGGCAGAAGCCCTCAAAGCTGGTGCTGGCCGAGCTTCTGGCAGTTCATACTCTGGCTTTCAAGGTGCTGGTTTTGAAGACATCAATGATATTTTCTCTAGTTTTTTTGGAGGCAATTTTGCTGGTCATAGATCTCAGAATAGATCTAGCCGTCCACAGAGAGGCCAAGATCAACAGATAGATCTTCAACTCAAATTCTTAGATCCCCTAGAAGACATTAAGAAAAAAATCCGCATAAATCCTCTTGTAAATTGTTCTAATTGTCATGGCTTAGGAGCGATGAATCCTAGTACTGATATGCAGACCTGTTCTAGCTGTAACGGGCTTGGTGAGATCATTTCAGTACAAAATTCCATACTTGGACAAATCAGACATAGCCAAACTTGTCCAAGCTGTAAAGGCAAAGGCAAAATCATCAAAAATCCCTGCAAATCCTGCAAAGGCAAAGGACAAATGCGCGAAGAAAAAGAAATCGAAATCAAAATTCCAGCTGGAATAGATGATGGTTCCCACCTGAGACTACAAGGCATGGGTGATGCTGGCCCTAATGGGGGTCCTAGTGGTGATATTTATGTTCTTATTCATATAGCTAGAGATCCTCGCTTCGAAAGACATGCTGCTGATATTTATTCTGAACTAGAGATCAGTTATCCCCAAGCAGTTCTTGGTGATGAAGTAGAGATAGATAGTATCCATGGTAAAAGTAAACTCAAAATAGAAGCCGGGACCAAGTTCGATTCCGTCTCTGTACTTAAATCCAAAGGCATGCCAAAACTCAATCGCAAAGGACAATTTGGGGACCATTATGTAAAAATCAAAATAGACACACCAAAAAAAATCAGCAAAGAAGAAAGAACTTTGCTAGAACAACTCAAAAACCTGCAAAGGCCACGGACATAAAAGCGCTTGTAGCTCAGAGGATAGAGCACCAGTTTCCGGAACTGGGTGTCGGGGGTTCGATTCCCTCCAAGCGCGCCATAATTAGAACCTATTCCAAAAATTCCTGTTAAGGATGAGCTGAAAAACGAAGTTTTGAGACGACATCCGCCATAGATAGAGGTTTAAGGACCAGCGCTCTACTACATCAGTATATCGATGTAGTAGAAAAATGGGCTCAAAATATAGATATCACTATACATATTAACCTATTTTTAGCTAGAATTGGTATTGCCAAGTTTTTGGCTAAATAACATGGGCATCAAAGGAGCTCAAGTAGAGCCTCAAGGTTTTTGGCCTAGGCTCAAATCTGGCATTTCTCGCGGGGGCCAATCCAGCCCTAGCCCCGCTTCTGTTACTCAGATAATTAATAAAAAAGAAGCTAGTCTAGGGCTTCTTGCTCTTCTAAATATAGTTGGTGTTCTTCTCGGACAAATAAATAGTTTGAGTAAAGCAGGGAGTCTCAGAGAAGGTCCTTCTGCTTTAGCCAAAGAGGAACAAAAACAAGGTCACTGGCACAATACTCTGACTTTCGCTGCTCGTTTAATCACAGTGCTTAGCAGCCCTCTGACAGCTGCTAGAGATCTGATTAGCGATCTTAGTAAAACTAGTCACTATGATAGTAAGCCTGAAGAGCAGCTTAACTCATCTCCTCTCTCAGCAGCTTTGCCCAATCATAAAACAAAGCTAGGTGCTTTTATCGCAGACAAAGCACCCGGTTTTAGAGACTTACTCGGACCAAAATTAAAAATTTTGGATGGTCTCTTAGATCAAAGAGTCGCGGGAAATCTTGGAGCTTTAGTCTTCGCCTATGAAACAATGTTCTCCAATCTCTTTCTGAAAATCAATCCAGAAGGGACTTCTGACTCTTTTCTTACAAGTTCCATCTCCGGTTTCAGTAAATTAAATTCTATACTTGGCTCTCTTTTCTCATTACCCGGACATACTTTTGCGACCATCTTAAGGTTCGGTAATACAGACAATGAGTCTTCTAATGCTTATAAATCTGCCAATTTCTTCGCAAGACTAGGAGATGTCTTCTTACCTCTCTCTAGTAATTTCAACTCCTTACTTAAAAGCATACTTGCGAACAATATTTCCAAAAGCCAAGGAATTAGTCCCCAAGAGGCTCTCAAGCAACAAGGACTGAATTTTATACATTTATTACAAGGCAGTCTCGGCGTTTTTTTGGCTCTACCAAGTTTCCTTTGTTCTTTATCAAGATTCTCTAGTCTCTTGCAAGAAAAAGATAGTAACGAACTTCTCGTTAACCTAGGACCCAGTATCAGTAAAAAAATCACAGGTTTACTATCAACGCTGTCTTATAAATTTAATTTAACTGCGCTTCGGGACATAGAGTCCAATACATTTGATAACTGGTGGAGACAGACTTTCGCTCTGCAAACTCAGCAAGCCAGAGAGGGCTTCCTGAGTCAATTCTGTAATTTACCTTTCTTAAAACAACATATTTTTAAACATATAGTCCCCTATAACCCAGAAACAGACAAATTAGTCTTCAATCCTGATCCTGCTCTTGGCTTAGAGACATTGCATGAGAATAGATTCTGGGGTTCTTTTAACAAAGTCGGTTTACTCCAAAGCTTCGACCATGTTTTGAGGCCAATACAATCTACACTAATGCTCTTACCAAGTATGATGCCAACTTTGTCAGACCCAGAAATACAGGAGAGAGGGAAAGGTTTTGTACAAAGTTTCGATAAAATCTTGGGCTTATCCTCCATCATACTGAGCGTCCCAAGTTTCTTAATTTATGTCTGCAGCAGCCGAATACCAAAACTAATCACTTGGTATCTAGGGCAAAAACAAAAAGCTTCTTCTTCATTACAAAATGTTCAAGGAAGCAATGAATATGAAGCTTACAAAGAACTCCTCGCTATACATAAGCGTCTTGCTAATAGCAATTTCATACCTTTTGGTAGATTTATTGCTCAATCTCTAAAGAGAGTTATAGAACACCCTCAAAAAGAATGGCTCTTCCACGATGATAAGCGTCTCAATGAATTACTAGAAACCCTAGAAAGAGAAGCCCAAGAGCAAGAACGACCTCTAATGGCAGCCAAGCTCATAGAATCCATTAGATCTTTCATGAAATATCTAATGAGATCTCCTCTTACACACAAATTCTTTACAGAGAATATCAGCCAAGGAGAACTCTCTGGCCGTGAAAAAGCTAAACAAAGAATTTACGAAAGTATAGATTCTTTAAGTCAGCTCATTAAAACCCTAGTCCCCGGCTTAGGTCTCCTAATCTCTGCTCCTCTCAATATCATCAAGAATCTATTTAAAGTACGAACGCCAAGCAACCCAGCTATAGCTGGAAACTAAGAGGACCCTGTCCCAGACTCAGCTTCAAGTAGAAGATAAGGAAACCCTATGTAAAGCTCCTGATTTAAGTTCTAGCAAAAGTGGTCCTAAAAATTCTTGAATAGCAGTATTCACAGCCACGATATCAGAGATCGCATATTGATCATTAAAATTAAACCTCTCAACTAACCGATCTTTGATAAGAGCTAATAGAGAAGCTCTACTAAGCCCTTCCTCTATATTTAATTTTTGTCTAACTCTATAAATAGCATTGTTAATTTGCTTTCTTGTTGTATCTAGCTCTTCTGCTATTTGCCCAGTACTTTTACCAAGAATACTAGAGCAGAGAACAGCAATTTCAAAAACAGTAATCTTGGAGAATTCATCCAGCTCAAAATTTTCAACCAAACAGGGGCTCAACCAGAAACGCCCTTCTAGAACGCTTTTAAGCCCTTGAATAATGATTTGTTTGTCTTTGATAAATTTGGCTCCAAGAGCTATGCCTTCCACCCCTATATCTCTAGCTGCTTTCAGAATAGTAGGATCATGTGCCGCAGTAAATAAAAATATTTTGGTTTGGGGTTTATGTTTTTTAATCCAAGCCGCTAATAGTAAACCACTATTCTGAAGACCCGTATCAGCCAGCTCTCCCAAATAACAATCCAACCAAACTAAATCTGGCTTATATCTAAAAAAAGCCCTCTCGGCTTCGGCGCTAGTAGAGCAAAATTCTAGAATCTTACAAGAATCTTGAAGACAGAGCCTGGCATAATCCCAGATAGCTGGCTGGTCTTCCACTACTATAGCAGTCAGCTCAATCATCTACCCTCACCGCTATAGCGCTCATAGACTTGCTTTGCTCAGTTATATTAAATAAAGCTTTGTGTTTATAAGACAAATCAGCTCGAAGATATTCTCCATCTGCCATCAAACTCACTCGTTCTATCTCTATCCCCCAGATCTTTAATTTTTCTAAGTCTTTTTGGATAAACTCTAAGGGCTTAGAAGACCTCAAAGCTAGATAGAGAGTCCTTTCTAGAGCCAAGCTCAGAGTGGATTCCCTATCATTTGCTATATGTAAGTTCAGAGTCGGGACTATCTCACCCAATAAAAGCAAAGGCATCAGAAATACACAAAATATCAAAGATAGTAAAGATGGATTCATGGTAGCTTCAACTCCTCTAAACTTGAGTTGTATTTATAGACTGGCTTATAGCTCTCTATGTTTTGAATTTCAGCCTTCAAGAAAGCAGAGATCTGCGTCCATGATAGAACCATAAAAGACCAAATCATCAGAAAAGCAGAAGCCGTAATAAACAAACTAGACCAAAACATTAGATCTCTACTCCGGGCAAAGGCTGGGTCAAATCTACAGGATCTAGTTCTATAGTAGAACTAGTCTTGGGCTCTAAATCACTTAAATAATGTGCATATATATTATTTTTCTGAGCAAAATCTATATGTGGTAGTTCTTTATCTTCTAAGCTTGGAGCTTGTGCTTCTTCTACTTTCAATGCCACAAACAACATACTGCGCTTCTTCTCAACTTTACGAGTTTTACCCAAAAAAGGCAAAACGCGCCCCAAAGGAGAACTGGATTTAGCTAGAGTCTCAAATTCCGTATAAAAACTATTCAAAATCACTTCCTGACCGCTTTTGAGCATAGCCCCACTATTTACAAACTCTTCTTTGAAAATAGGAACAGCCACGCCTTGGATAAAAGTTAAATTAGAAGCCTCAGCCGTAGTGAGCCTACTAGCCAGTTGAACATCTATCATCTCATCTTCCAGATCTGTCACTTTCAACTCTCCTTTGAAACCGATAGGAATATATTGGATACTAAGCTGAGTCCCACCCAAAGTATTATTCACTTGAGGTAAAGGAAAACGAGTACCTTTGCCTAGAGATAGCCTCTCTCCAGAATGTGTTACCAAAGAAAACTCATTCACTACTCTTAAGACACCTTCATGTAACAAATCACTAATGGAAGCATTTATTTGCAGACCACTTGCTGTCTTAATGAAACCAGACACTAGGTTCGCTGGCACTGACTCCACCAAACCCGGCTGACTACTAAGATCAGCAACACCAAGCAAAGCCGATCCCAGACTGCCTTGTACCGAACTTTGGGAATTAGTTGCAAACAAACTACTAGCGAACTCATCTAAATGCCGAGCATCTACTTCAAGGAACCTAACTCTAACTGAAAATCTTTGTGGTTCCTGAATGCGAATAAAAGAAATGACTTTCTCTTCATTAGAAGCTAAGACCAAATCTCTATGTAAATTATTAGTATCTATGAGTTTATTGGTAGACTCATAGAATTCTGCGAAACTAGCACTCGCAGAGGTAGTCGAATTAGTAGCAGGACTTGTCGTCTCAGAAGTCTCTAGATCTTTGGATCTCAGTTGCCCACCGGGATTAGAAAATATCTTCACGCCCTTGTCACCAACTGCATTTGCAGCAAAAGCCAAAGCTAACATTGCATCTTTGGGACTAGCTACCAAACCTCTCAGATAGATATGAGAATCGGCTTGAGTCTCGCTAGAAATATTACCGATATGGGCTGCAGCTATAACTTGAATGCGATCCTCCGCTCTTAGGTTTGCATCACGAATACCAAACAATTCGTTAAGTTGATTCTCCAATAATTGATAATCATTTTGAACTACTATCTCTATCTTGATGAGATCTTTGCCGGAACGAAAAGTCATTTCTCCGTAACCGGGTTTCTTCGCTTTGACCATAAATTTACGATAGCCGTCTTTCTCTGGCTCTAGCTTATCCAGCTCTACATAGTTAAGTGATTCTTCATTTGCCCCATAATGCGCTAGGGATACGGGTTTAGCGAATTCTAGTATCTCCACCTGACCCACGGTAAAAATCTTACGAAGCTTAACTGCTCCCTCATTAGCAAAACTAATAACAGGCTCTGCCTGAACCTGCAAAATACTCATCAAAGCTATCCATATAGTTACTTGTCTTATTCTCATAATATTTCCCCTTTTAAAAAACTATTCTGCATCATAAAATTAATAGCGGCTGCCATAGGATACATAGACAGCAATAAAATTAAAACTACTGGTCCTACCAAATAAAGCTGTAAGTTCTCGGCTTCGTCTTCTAGTTTCGATCGGTCTTCTCTCTCAGACTCTTTGATGAGCTTCGCCAAAGACAGGCTCAGAGCCCTTTTGCTAGCCCCCTCAGATGCTGATAACAAAAAAGACAAGAAGTCTCTAAAACGCTGCGAACCTGCTTCCCAATTACTAAGCGCTTCTCGGGGACCCATTTTGTCTATCTTGGATAAGATTTTCTCCAATTCTCTAACCGTTGCAGATCCTTTAGAAGGCCAAGTATTGATGATAATCTGCAAAGCCTGCTCCAAAGGGGTCTCCGTATTAATCAGCAGCGCTCTAACACAAAGACAAAGATGCAATGAGTTAGCTTCTAAATCCCTATGATAGTCACTTGCTGCGCGTTTCAGTTCAAGCAACAAGAATGCGGGTAGCAAAAAAGCAAATAGTAAAAAATAAATCTGGTGGTTCATGACATAAACCAAAAGCAAAGCCCCAAACACCATCAAAACCTGTCCTAGACTACGATATATAGAATCTTGTTGATAGCCAAGATATAAATACTCAGATTCTATATTTTGAAGAATTCGAGAATTAGCAAAAAACAACCTTAACCCAAGACCTAAACGCAAAAAAATATCTTTAGAATCACTAGCACAAGACTTGGCTCTCCGTTGCCTCAGAGGCAAGTCCCTCAAAGCCAATTCTGAAGCGAAATAAGCTCTATTTGCTAGCAAAAGCAAAGCGAAAGATACAAGCGCTGCAAGCAGAATCCAAATCACGCCTGCCTCCTAAAAGCTAAAAACAAAGTCACAAAATAAGCAAGCCATATCAATAAGCCAGATTGAAAAAGAACTACAAACCTACCCGGAGACTGCCACCAACTAAGATCCTCACTAGTCGCAAAAGAAGGTATGACATAGAAAAGTAAAGCAAGAAAAGCTAAAACCATAAAATCAAGAGTAAACAGAGTAATGTTTAAAGTTGATTTCTGTTTTTTATTTACTCTTAGAGCATTCGCTACCGTCTTGGCTGCATCCATAAAAGCCTCTTCTTGGTTATTACTATAATGCAGCTCCAAACCCAGTAACTGTGCAGATTTAGCAAGAGAAGCTATCTTGAATTTCTTACTCAAAGAACTAAACCAAGAAGGGAAATTGTCCAGAAAATTAGCTTCAGCAAGAACTAAAAAACTAGCCAAATCACTTGCAATAGGTTCATCCATCGTCAAACTAGCAGTCTCATTAACGGCATAATCCAAAGTCATACCAGCACTTAAATTATTGCGAATACTGGACAATAACCTTTCTATTTGAGATAGCAAACTATCTCTAAAACGAATATAACTATGTAAAAACAATCTTGAGATATAAGCTAGAGCTATCACCAAGCCCAAAAGCAATCCCAGAGAAGGTCCTGCAAGCAAAGGACCCAAAACAAAAATCGCCACCAAAGCAATCAAAACAGAAGGCAAAAGAAGCTTTGCTAATTGATTCTTGCCCAAATAATTATCACAAAGAGATAAGAAAGGAAGGGATAAGATCTTATCCTCCAAAAAACTCAAATCTAAAACTGTTTTTTTGAAGTGCAAGCTTAAGAACAAATGCTCTCTCCCGATATCTCGTGTCAAATAAACAAGAGCTGCTAATAACAAAAAAGATATAAGACAGAGACTAAGTCCTAGTAAAAACATAATCCACCCCCTTCGCTCTTAAAAATTCTTCGAAATCTTTAGAAATATTGGTCAAAACAAAAACCCTCTTGGAAGGCTCATAACTAAAGAGTTCCACAGATTTGAAATGACCTCCATTCAGCTCGTCATAACCTGTAATTTGATAAATACGAACTATGCGCCGTATATGATCCACTGGGTCCTGTTCTATCAATATCAAAACCTGAACTATACTTGCTATCTGATGTTTGAGATCTTCACCACTAGGAGCCAAAGGATGCTGCTTGCAAAGAGCTACCAAAGTATTGAGGGCTTGATCTACTAAATTTCTGGTTCCCCTCAAGGTGTAATGGAAAGTCATCAGAGAGCCCAAGATAGCCTGAGAGAGCTGCAGTATCTCCCAAGCTGAATAATCTCTCGCTTCAGAAAGAACAACATAGCGCACACTATGTCTCTTACAAGCTTTGGTAAGTCTCGCTACATCTATATTCCTAATTTCAGCTCGTTCATATTCTATAGTGCGCATTTTCACTAGGTCTGAGATATTAGGTCTTAGCTCAGGAGTATCTTCTATAGTGGCTTTGCGCCCTTCTTGAGGCCAATGCTCAGCTAAAGCACTCAGCAAAGTAGTTTTACCAGAACCCATTGTTCCAGCTATGACGATAGTGGTCCCTGCTTTTTGGCAAGCCAACAAAAAACTACGAATCTGCTCATCAAACATAGATAGCTGCATTAACTGGTCCAAAGTATAAGGTTGTTCTGGATGTAGTCTCAAAGTCAAGAAAGGACTTTCAGAAGCTGGCGCTATCACAGCAGCACCCCTAATATATCCACAAGGATGCTCAAAATCTACGATAGGTTGAGAAGCATTAAGAATCACAGCAGCATTAGAAATAGTATTGGACTCACTAATCATCCTCTCTATAATGAGTTGTAATTGTTGATCACTCAAAAAAGGAATAGGCCATCTAAAAATCTTAGTAGCCGCTTCAAAAAAAATATCCCGATAATTATTCACCCTAATCTCATTAACCTTGGAGTCACTGACAAGATCTTGCAGCAATTGAGCTAAGGGATTGGCTTTCAGCTCTTCTTCTTGGGCTAGAATTTGGGATATAGCCAATATAGTAATAGGACCATAATAAATCAAATCATAAATTAACAAGACCTTAGTCCAAAGCTTGTCCTGTTGAGAAGGTGGGCTATGAAACTCTAGATCAAAAGCCAAGGGGTTCTGTAGAATCTTGTCAATAAAGTCTCCTAAAATCCGAGACCTCTGTCTCTTGGAAGCAAAGAGAGTCTCTCGAGTCCCTGACATCACAGTTTCTAGTTCTTTTTGTAAAGACTGTGCTATCAAAGATTTGCTTTGAGGACTCAAAGCCTCTTCTAGCCTAGGATACAAGAGAGCCCTATAGAGCAAAGCTCTTTCCAAACGACTTTGCTGTACATTGGTTGGCTTCGGTGCAAAAAGGTTTGCGGAGTCTAACAACAGCATTAGACATTCCTCACAAGAAAATCCAACAAACTTTTGCGTGAATTAGCTTGGGGTTGCTCATTATCAAGCATAGGCTCTAAGATATTATTAATAAATTTGAACAAAGAAGTCCTAGTGGATAAATCTTCATGATCTAAAAGAAACCTAGAAATTTGCTCTGGTTCATAAGGAAAGATATACGGCTCAAACCCAAGCAAAGACTGCCATTCAGCAGCAGTAAAACGATAATAATCTGCGTAACGATAATGTTTGGGACAGAGAATGGGGATGATATTTAGCTTATAAGTACTCTCCAAGTATTGTTTTTGAAGCCCAAAATTTTCTTTCAAACTAGACAGGGGGAGGTCTTGGATTAAGACAAACAAATATTTAGTAAGACTTAAAAACTGTCTATTTAGAGCGCTTGATAGATCCGTACCTAAATCTACAATAAAATACTTGGCGACTTGCTGAGCTGCTTGAAAAATCTCTTCTTGCAAAGAATAACTGTTTCCCCTGAGTTCATTTGCCAGCATCTGCAAGCTAGCAGAAGCCCGTCTCAGAGAAGCTTCTAGCTCATCTGCTTGAGCATAAGTAGCCCTAGAAGATATGGTTCTAATCTGTTCGGAGAGTTTATCACTAAAAGAAGCAGCCTTGAGCGAAAAATTATCTCTGTCCAAGGGTGAAGCAAATAAATGCAAATAAAAAGTCTCACGCAAAAAATGACTACGAGATATAAAACCCCAAAACCAATCTAGATCTTTACTTTGCTCCAACTCTCGACTACGATCTCTAGTCAAAAAAGAAGGCTTTGGATCTAGGACTAAATTATCTCGCAGAGAAGTCGCCCCAGTCGAACTATCCATCAGAAGTGAACTATGTCCCATCTTGCCCAAGGCATAAGAGAGTAGAATACTTAGCAAAGAAGCTCCTGATCCACCGTGCAAAGCCGCAACAGAAATAATATTTTGCTCAGAGGGAATTCTGGTTTGTTGAGGCAATCTATCAACTATAGTAAGGATGCTGCTTTCATCTTCAACATCTACTCCCAGCAAACCAAACTTACTACCCTCATTAGCACTGGATTTAGGAAGATATACAAAAATCTTGAGTTTAGATTTATATTGCTTGCGAAGATTTTGAACCAACTCAAGAACCAACAGTTTGCGATCTCTAGCATTGATCAAGATCTGATCATAAGAATGAGAATTCAAATATTCTAAAACCCTACTAATACTAAGAGGAAAAGACAGGCTGTAACCGTAATGCAACAGCTCATTACGAGCCAGTTCTAGCTCCGCATCAGGCTCAAGATCAGAAACAAATAATATTTCATTCATTTGTCTAATAACTCCTTGTTTGGACCTTTAATAAACAACAAAGCCTGAAACAAATCTTCATCTGGTAAAGATTTCTTAATAGTCCGAGCTTTAGTCCAGACGCTCTGCACAATAACAGGTGAGTCAGTTTTTTCTTTTTGCCTATAGGTAATTGTCAAAGTCTTTGCCTGTTTGGCTTTCAGAGCTCTCTCGAAGATGGCATCCGGGATCTCAATACTAAGATGCCTTTGGGCTCTAGGATCTACAGGGACTCTTAGAGGAGCCTTACCCAAAGGTTCAGAATCTACCAAAATAACTTTAACTTGTTTGGCGATTAGCTCTGAATGACTATCCTTGATTTCATAGAGATCCACTCTATCATCAGGCCTCACAAAAACATTAAAACCCTGTTGAGGAACATCGAGATCCAACAGCGAATGCTTGCTTGCTATAAGATTAACCAATCCGGGCAGGGAGCCGACTTCCGCCAAATGCTCTTGTCTTAAAAAACTACGAGCAAGCAAAGGCACCTTAACCACTCTACCTATTAGCTCTTGCTTATCTCTTTCTAAAACATATGATTCTTTATGATCTTTATATTCAGCATCATAAAGCAACATAGGCACTAGGTTTTCTTCACTAATCCTATCCCCGACCTGTAAGTCCTTAGACAAGCCCATCACTGCAATCGGTTCAAAAGCGCTCAATTCTCGCACTTTAGTCTCCAAACGCAGGTAACTGAGTATGGCCAAGACAGCACTTAGTATTATGAGAACCACAAACACCAAGAGCAATACAAAACGATATTTAGATGTGACAGACAGGAGCGAACGGCTCAAAGCCGCTCCCTGCACGCGATTGGCATAATTCATAAACTTCTTAACCTAGAGACTTAATAAGGGCTTCCGACTTAGCTGTCAGAGCTGCATTAATAGCTGCTCCTTGAGTATTAGTAGTAGCAGTAAAATTTGAGATCAGCGGTATCGCTGCTCCCATCACTGCTGCAACTAAGGCCCCGTATATTAGTACTTCTTTCATTTTTGTCCTCCTCTTTTATAGACCAGTACCTTACTGATCAAAAATTTTATGCTCAAGTTCTGAAGCATAGGTCTTCAGCTTTTCTTGAGTTTTAGCGGTCAGGCTCTGCTCCAAAGTGGCCACCACAAAAAAAAGCAAACTCATTAATAAAACAATCTGCATTAGGCTTTGCATTCAATAGACTCCCTCATAAACTAACTCTAAATATTGCCCCTCATAAAGCTCATAACTTCGCTCTAAATTGGAGCCAACTAAACTAAGCAAACCTAAAACAGCCGAACTCATAGCATTAGTTGCTGCAATCAAAGCAAGACCACCCTTAGTAGCTCCCCCAAGAAGCGCATCCCAATTGGCTTCCAAATCCAAAATAGATCCTCTCTCCAAACACCAAAGCTCTTGAAAAATATCTGAACCAAGTCTAAGTCGTTCCGTCAATATCATCCAATCATCATCCAGTTTAATTAAGTGTCCTTTGTAAATAAGTCCACTCTCTTTGCCCCGCTCCCCCGAGATGATGAAAGAGATCTCTTGTCCTTGTCTTGGTTCAGAAAAATATGCTGGCTTAATAAGCTTTGCTTTGTAATGCTCATGGTAATTCACCTTTGGCTCTAATTGCCGAGTCTCAGCTCCTGTATATATTTGAATATAGTCTTGGTGTTGCTCTAATCGCTCATTACGCCTGAGACTCAAATACTGAGCATCTAGAATAAAACGAAATCCGCTCAATTCTTGAGGTATTTTAGCCAAAATTAAAGAAGTAAGTTCTGTCACAAAATCATTCAGTTCTGAGCTTTGGAGTTCTGGATCAGCAGAATATAACTCCAAAGCTTGGATTTGAGACTCTGCATCTAATACCAATCCTAGACTTACTTTCAACTCCTTCAGTCCTGAAGCTTCAAGCGTCATCTCTACTTGATCCAACCAAGGTCTGATTTTACTTTGGTATAAATCTGGACTGAATTCCGCTAACTCAAATTTAGCAAAACTGGAATCTACATTTTTATACAATTTTGCTAGCTCTAATTTTGCTAGCTCTAAATCTTGCTCATCAAACAGTTCTGCGTTGTTATTATGCTCACCCTCATGATGCATATCTAATAAACTCCGCTCGCTCAGACTCGCCTGCCTAGCATCTGGGAGCTTTCCGGACAGACTCTTAGCCTCGTCGACTAAACTCAAGAAACAAAATAAAACTAATAAAAACTTTCTCAAGCCCGCCCCTCCTTCTTAGCTAGAAGTCGCTCAGAGAAAGCGTCCTTGAATGGATTATGCTTGGCTTGGATCTTGCGCAAAATACCTCTAACAGAATCTCCTTCTATAAAACGCTCGTAACCAAGACTAATATAACTATGACAATATTTTGTCGCTGCATCAAAATCACCCTGAATAGCCAGCGTCCGAATCAGAGCTTCCACTGAATCCCTGAGTAAAACTTCCACAGATTTATCTCCAGCCAAAAATTTCTGTTTGGCAATAGCCGCCGCCTCCAGATAGCGCTTAGCAGAGAGTGCGTAATAAGAGAAACCGGCCTCTTCTAGTTTGCGCGCAAACTTATAGCGCAAATAAGGATTATTAGGTTCTTTGAGTATGGCGAACTGGTAAGGTATCATGGCTGCCACTGTAGATTTATTGTCAAACCAAGCATCACCAACACTGATCAAAGCCTCTCTACTAAGGCTTTTGAGATGGTTTTTGATTTTTTCTTGAGGATCTTGACTACTGTTAGCTAAAGCTTGGTAAGCAGAAAGATTAGTCCCATCTAGATTAATCGCTTGACGATAAGCTTTAAGCGCCAGTTCTTTGAGACCCTGCTGCTCGCAAGCTCGCCCCAAACTCAATAACTGTGCGGCATCTAGCTGACTACGACCAGAGGCTCCAAAAGCCAAGTCCAAAATCTTTTGGCGCTGCTCTACTGAACTCAGCTCAGAAACTAGAGTCTCCACTGATGATGAATAGATATTTTTATCGAGAACTATCTCCTCAGCACTTAATTTGTGAGTCTCCTCTTCTTCTAAAATTTCAAGTTCTAACTCTTTTTCTGCTTCGCCCTCAGCAAGAAGGATCTTGGATTCGGCAGCAGAACTAGTCTTAGTCGCAAAAGCTAGAGTCCTAAGCCCAGAACAAAAGAATAAACATAAAATAAATAAACTAAGAGTTTTGTCCCACATCTTGTCCCCCGAAGCGAAAAAACGCTTCAAAGGGCAATACTAGCAAAGAGATTTAAAAAACTTCAAGTTTTTTTTATATTCCTGAGGGGAATTTTTAATTCCTCAGTTCTATGATTGGACTTTGTAATGGAAAAACGCAGCGCAGCTAGAGAGCTAGCTTTTTTGGCTCTCTTTCAACTGCCACAGAAAACTGAAAAAATCCAGATCCCCCAAATAGCAAAAACAGATCTCCAAGCGATCTGTCTTTCAGCTGTCAGAACCTTAGCGGATTTTAGTAGAGACAACCTCAAACAAGCTGAATCTTCTTTCATCAAAGCGGAACGCTATCTTCTTGAGTATCAAATTAGCCATCCAGAAAATGACAAATACGCAGCAGCTCAAAGCGTCAATGTCCCTCAGACAGAGGAGTTCATCGAACATCTTAATCGTTGTTATGAAGCCATTGCTCTTATGCGGGAAGCCTTGCAGATACCAGAACTCTACTGGCATTTTCATGACAAGAGTGTAGAAGAATTTAGCACTGAATTATTAGTCAACTATTTTGAACACCTAGAAGAAGTAGACTCTCTAATAACCGAGGTCTCCAAATCTTGGGATATCAAGCGCATACTTAAAACAGAAAAAACTTTGATACGCTTAGCCGTATCTGAGATGATTAGTAGCAAAATAGCCAAAGCTATCGTTGTCTCCGAGGCTCTCAAACTCGCAAACAAATACTGTTCTAGCGAAGCCGCTAAATTTATCAATGGCATCCTAGCTGATGTAATCAAAACTTATGAAACTCAAAGATAAAATAGCCTTAGTTACTGGTGCTACCCGTGGTATTGGTAAGGGCATAGCCAAACTCTTTGCCCAAGAGGGTGCAAGAGTCATCATCACTGGTAGATCTCCCAACTCCAAAGCTGCAGAAGAAATCAAAGAAGAGCTAAATCGCCAAGATTTAGATATTAGCTACAAAGCCTGCGATATCAGTGACAAGTCTGCTATAGATACTTTGATAAGCTCTATCTTAAGTGACTATTCTCGCCTAGATATTTTGGTTAATAATGCAGGCATCACTCAAGATAACCTCTATATTAGAATGAAAGAAGAAGAGTGGTTAAATGTTATCAACACTAACCTTAATAGTCTTTTTTATCTTTGCCAACCAGTGATAAAAAGCATGTCCAAGCAAAGATCTGGTTCTATTATCAATCTTAGTAGTGTTGTGGGTTTGCACGGGAACCCAGCCCAAGCCAA
This sequence comes from uncultured Gammaproteobacteria bacterium, assembly GCA_964487825.1. Lineage (GTDB taxonomy): Bacteria > Cyanobacteriota > Vampirovibrionia > LMEP-6097 > LMEP-6097 > CAZASO01. The sequence continues at coordinate 299 of CAZASO010000012.1, read as the reverse complement.
CTATGCCACAAGTAAAGCTGGCATGATAGGTTTTAGCAAATCTCTCGCCAAAGAATATGGTCGTCGCGGCATTAGAGTTAATTGCATAGCACCCGGCTTTATATCCACAGAAATGACTGGTGAATTGCCCGAGGAAACACAAAATAAATATAAAGAAAATATAGCTCTGGGCGATTTCGGAACTGTAGATAGCATTGCCAAAGCCGCTCTCTTTCTGGCTTCCAGCGATTCAGATTATATCACTGGTCAAGTAATACAGGTTGATGGTGGCTTGTTTATGTAGTATTCTTGGTAGCCAG
>CAZASO010000011.1:25504-27635 GCA_964487825.1 uncultured Gammaproteobacteria bacterium | reverse complement strand
GAACTGGGGATAAAGGTGTTGCAGACCTCTGCCTTACCACTTGGCTATGCCGCCGCTAAGGGATTATTCTAGCGCATTTTAACCCCCTGCTAAACTAAAACCCATGCCTAATCCCTACCATCTCCCAGCCCGCCTGCTCAAACGCTGCGAGCAGCTGGCTAGGCTCCCAGACAATAATTCCAAATTCGAACGAATTATAGAGTTAGGCAAAAAACTTAAAGCCTATCCAGAAGAGTTTAGGACTGAAGATTACCGAGTCCAAGGTTGTACTTCTCTGACCTATATCCAAGGAGAGTTAAGAGAGGGACGCATGTATTATAGTGGGGACTCCAACTCTAGCCTAGTCAAGGGTCTTGTGGCACTGGTGCTAGAAGCCATAGAGGGACTTAGTCCTAGAGAGATTGCAGATATAGATCCTAGTTTTTTGGATATGATGTCTATTAGTGAAGCCCTCTCTGCCTCTAGAGCTAACGGTTTTGCCAACACTCTCAATGCCATCAGAAAATACTCTCTCCTCGCTCTAGAAAGGACTTAATGCAAAAGATTTTTATTATATGCGGTGAACTTAGCGGAGAAGCTCATGCAGCTAGAGTGGTCTATGAACTATTCAAACTCAATCCCAGACTCAAAATCAAAGCTATGGGCTCCAGCATACTATCTGAGATGGGAGCCCAAGTCGTTATAGACTACAAAAACTATGGTTTCAGTGGTTTTACTGAAGTTTTGATGAACCTTGTTCCCATCTTCAAACTCAAAGCAAAACTGCTAGAAGAGATTATGGATTTTCAGCCAGATCTCGTTCTGGGAGTGGATTACAGTGGTCTTAATTTAGAGATAGCTGCTAGTCTCACTCGCCTCAAATCCAAAGCCAAATTCGTCCAATATATAGCTCCTCAGCTTTGGGCCTCTAGACCTTATCGTATACACAAAGTCAAAGCCAATGTAACTAAAGTTCTTTGTACTTTGGATTTCGAAGAAGATTTATACACTCGGCATAATATTCCTATCCGTTATGTTGGCAACCCAGTAGTTAGCTCTATGAGCCCTCCTATATCCAAAACAGAGTTTCTCACAGAATTCGCCAAATCCACTCACAAAGAGCATCCTAGGGATTATTACAGCGATACTGATGGGGTACTTATAGGGATTTTCCCCGGCAGCAGAGCTTCTGAGCTTCATCATCTACTACCCGCTTTCGTTGAAGCTGCTCGCAAACTTAGACGCAGACTGCCTTCTAGTCGCTTCATTCTAGCCAAAGCATCTAGCATATCCATGTCTTGTCTTTTTGAGGCTGGACTCCGTGATAACACAGATCATCTCGGCAATACTCTCATCGAGATACTAGAACCCCAGATGATGTTCAACGCCAATCACAAACTACTTTCTGCTGCAGATTTACTCTGGCTTTGTTCTGGGACTGTAACCCTCGAAGCGGCTCTTTATGCCAAACCGCATTTTTTGAGCTACAAAGGTGACCCTTTGAGTTATTTTTTATATCGTATGTTTAGATGCATCAATATGGCTGGACTCCCCAATATTATCGCTGGCAAATATATAGTCCAAGAGTTTTTGCAGCAAGATGCTAGTGCTGAGAACTTCCTTCAAGAAAGCTATGCTTGGCTAAGTCCCGCATACCTAGAGGATCCCAAGCAAGTTGAGTTTAGCGATTACTATCACCAAACCCAATCCGAACTTCTAGCTCTTCGCTCTAAGCTAAGCCTTAGACTTAATACCCAAGAAATAGTAGCCCAAGAAATCATTGATCTACTTGGTACTAATCCCTAGATTGGGTATACTTTTTTGCCTGTTTTTTTGATCTCTTGTATAAAAGCTGGGTCTATAAACTTTTCAGAATAAAAAACACTAGATGGGAATGCCATCATTTGCAAATAAGGTTCAAATAGTTTTACTTTCTGCTTAATTTTTAGACTATTTAAAACTATTGGTTTAGCCTCATCCAAATCTGGTGAAACTACTGCAATGTCAACATCACTCAGATTATTTGCTGTACCTTTAGCGTAAGACCCGAACAGTATAATCTCATCTACTGCAAAATCCTTAGTAATCATGCTCACAACTTTATCTATTAATTCCTGTAACTCTATTTCAGTTTTTTTTCCAACCATGCAAA
>CAZASO010000011.1:0-25404 GCA_964487825.1 uncultured Gammaproteobacteria bacterium | reverse complement strand
CAGACTGTTACAATAAACTAAAATGGCTACACTAAGAGGTTTAGAAGGAGTTGGTTTCGAATTAATCTTAACTGGCAAAAGAACAGAAGGCTCCCAAGAATGGCTGGATTATAGTTTAATCTTGCATATCAACACTGAAAGCAAAATCTTTCAGAACCAAGCTGGATCAGAACAGCTCTTCGGTAAATTTAGCTTCAATCTTAGTGAGAGAGATGAACTTGAGGCTTTACATAAACAAATAATCAAATTCATCCAAACCCCTAGTCAATCCATAATGTTTTTTGAACCAGCAGATCCTTGTTTCGAACTCCAAATCCATCGCACTACTCACAGCTCTGATGAATACAAAATCTATCTCTGGATAGATGCAGGCAATTCTACTCGCCTAGAATACAGTTGGGATGCTCAAGGCATTAGGTTTCTTGCTAGCCAAGAACAAGTCTTAGATTTCTGCAAATCGCTCAGCATGCAGGCTTGAGAGGGAACACCACAAAGAACCCTGCCCATCTAAGGTCCTACGATAACAGTATGCAAACTCTCTGGACGAATATGTTTGCGTAAGGCAGCATTCACATCATTCACAGTCAAAGAATTAATAAGTTCTGGGTATTTGGCTATATAGTCTAGACCCAGCTTGTAGAGCTGCATTCCAGAGAGCACCGAAACCAGACTCTCATTACTAGCTAGATTGCGAGCCGCAAAAGAACCAGTGAGATAGAGTTTGTTGGCTTCTAGGTCTGTGGGGCTAACTCCTTCTACTATAAATTTGGTTACTTCTTCTTTGGTAAGTTTGATGGCTTTTTCTACATTCGCTGGATTAGCTCCTAGAGTGATCTGGAAAGCACCGGGTCCCAGAGAGGCTTTGAAATTAGATTTGATGCCATAGACTAATCCATGCTCATCTCTAACTACAAGTCCCAGTTTGGAAGACAGGGCTCTGCCACCTAGACTATAGTTGGCAAGTAGAGTTGCATAAAAATCTGGGTGATTGCGACTAATCTCAGAACTATGACCTAGTATGACTTCCACTTGTTCTTTTTGTGGCATTTTAATGACCAATTCTTTGGCTGGATTCGGTGAGACTGAAGCTATCTCTGGCTTCTCAAGACTAGAAACCGCTTGGGGATTAAGATTACGGAAGATAGGACCCAGCTTGGCTTTAACTTCACCTTCCGTGATATCACCAACTACAGCGACCAAAACATTACTCGGCTTATATTTAGCTGCATAAAAAGTTTTGATTTGCTCTATGTTTATGTTGTCTAGAGCCGCCAATTTCTCTGCGACCGAATAAGAATAATAAGGGTGTCCTACTGGATAAATGAGCCTAGAAAGCTCTCTAGAGGCGACTCTTGCTGGGTATTCATCTTCTTGTTTGAGAGTAGATGCCAGCTCTAGTTTAAGTTTAGCCAACTCTTCTTCTGAGAATTTAGGTGAAAGTAAGACTTCAGAAAAAAGCTCTAAAGATTTGTCTAGATTTTTGCTCAAAGAAGAGATATTTATTTCAGCATACTCTCGATCTACACTGAAATTAAAATCTGCACCATATAAGTCAAGAAGCTCACTAAGCTCAAATTTGTCATGCTTAGCTGTACCTCTCTCTAGCATGTTAGCCGTTAGGTAAGCCCTTCCTATCTGCTCAGCATCAGTAAGAGAGCCAGCAAAAACAGTAATAGTTACATAGACCAAAGGCAGATTATGATCTTCCTTGAAAATTAACTGGGGACCTCCGTCATAGAGACTAAAACTTTTGATTTTATTTTCTCTTTGCTTGAGTTTATCTCCGTAACCTTTAGAGTATTTGGGTTTGCTCAAATCTAGCAGTCTTTGCATTTGCTTAGGGTTGATTCTTTCGACAGAAGCCGCTCCAGAAGCATAAGTCCGAGGGGCTCCAGAATGAATCAAAGCTGCTTCATTGTCTTCTATAAGAGACTTCGGGGGGCTTTCTGGAAGATAGCAAGCCACTGTCTCATTATTGCGAACTAGATATTTGGCTGCGACTCTCTTAATATCATCCAGACTAACTTTCGCAAGTATGTCCAGCCAATCTACATATTTGGTCCAGTCTTTTGCCACCACCTCAAAAAAAGCTATCTGCATAGCCATCTCATGAATACCGTCTCTTTCATAGATACTAGAAGCCTCTGCTCTAGCCTTAGCTCTTTTGAGTTCAGCCTCTGTCACAGTAGTTTTCATAGACTCAAGCTCAGTCTCTATGATACTTTGAACCTTGGATATATCTGCATCTGGATTTAGGTTGGCTATAATCCTAAAGACACTAGGGTCTATATTAGACTCTGCATAACCTGAGACACTAATCGCTAGACCAGCGTCTACCAATGCTTTATAGAGCCTACTACTAGTCCCACCGAAACCTATATCAGCGAGTAATTGCAAAGCCGGAAAATCTGGATGAGCGAACTCTGGTATATGAAAAGCCATCCCAAGAAGTTTGCTAAAACCTTCTTGCTTGATTTCTATTTTCTTAAAAGCCTTTTGCTGAGGCTCTTTGGAGACAGGGTCTTTGGTTTTGCTGCTGGCTTTATAGATCCCAAAATATTTATCTATCATTTTTAGGGCTAGTTCTTTTTCAAAATTACCCACCAAAATAATCACAGCATTGTCCGGATGATAGAAAACATCATAGAACTCTCTCATAACCTTGGAGTCTATATTATGCAAATCATCTATCCAGCCTATAATAGGGTTTCTGTATGGATGAGCATCAAAAGCAGTCGCCTTGAGGCTTTCATAGAGTTGGCTATGGGGGCTATTGGCTCTACCTTCCAGCTCTGATATCACTACACTTCTTTCTAACTGTAATTCTTCTTGCTTAAGCTGAGCATTACACATACGGTCAGATTCTATTTTGATGGCTAGCTCTAGATGCTCTGGCGCAAAATCCTCATAGTAACCGGTGTAATCATCGCTAGTAAAAGCATTGAAGACTCCTCCTTTTAGCTCTATCGCTTGGGCTATTTCTCCTTTACGGAACTGCTTAGTGCCTTTGAACATCATGTGTTCCAAAAAATGAGCTAACCCAGTATAAGAACTTTTTTCATTACGACTACCAGCTCTATACCAAACCTGAAAACTAACTAAAGGCGCATCTGGATTTGCTTTCAGTAGGATTTTGAGACCATTGTCTAGTCTATATTCTTCGATGCCGCCATAAGATTTAATCTGTGTTGTTTTAGCCATAAGCCTCCCGGGATACAGTGTCATAAGAACTAATAAAATAGTAAAAACAAAATTTTTTCGCATTTGCTAACATTAGAATATTAACCTATGAATTCAGCTACTAAGTCCAAAAGTATTTATTTCGAACTAATTAGCCCTGACAAACAACTAGTTAGCGAAGAAGTCCTAGATTTAGTTGCTGTTACTAAAACTGGCGAACTAGGGATTTTACCCGGACATGCTGATATAGTTGCCAAACTAGCCTCAGCCCCTTTGAGATACAGAGATAGCCAAGGTCGTACTGTTGTTATTGCCGTTTTGGGAGGAGTTCTAGAAGTCCAAAGCAACCGTATCACTGTGATTACAGATTTTGCGATGCTCGGTGCTGATATAGACTTAGCTGAAAGCGAACAAGCTGCCCTCAAAGCCCGCAGTGAACTAGAGATCCGCCACAAACCCAAATCCAGCGAAGAACAAAAACAACTCGCTCTCATGGAACTCAAACTTATTCGTGAATTAGTTAAACTCAAAACCGCAAAACTCCATAAAGATTTATAATAGTTTTTGCAGTGGTGCTAAGAGCCTGCGAATCTGGTCAGGTGAGAGATCAAGCAGCCATAAGCATTAGTTTTTAGGCACCACTGTTTTTTTTGATGCTCAAATTAGATCATATCCAAGAACTTTCCAAACATCCGCTTATTTTAGATCGAGATTTCTGCATAGCTAGAGCCCCCGGACGCATTAGTTTTAGTAAACACTGTGACTATGTCAATAATGATCTTTTGTATTTTGCTGATGACAGAAGCACTTTTGCTGCTATCAGCTCAGAGACTGGTTTTGGTGAGATTAATATCGCCAACTTGGATTCTAAATATCCTAGCTACAAACTTCAAGCTAGGGATTTAGGCATTAGCTCCATTCCCAAAAACTCTTGGCTTAGTTACCCTTGGGCTCTACTGGTCAGTCTCCAAAAAAAATATTCTATAGATTTTTCCGATCTCAATCTCAATATAGTCGTTAGCAGTCAAATCCCTGCTGCTGGAGGACTGAGTTCTTCTCATGCTCTTTTGCTGAGCTTGTGTCTAGCCTTGGCTCAGAGACTAGATCTTAGCCCCTTACTTCAACTCATAGAAGAACGCAGTATAGACTTACTCAAACTAGTACAAGAGATCGAAAATACTAGGGGCTTCAACTCTGGTCTTGGAGATCCTGCTGCTCAGATGCTAGCTCTTACAGATCATTTGGTTTTCATCAAACTCGAACCTCAACTAGAGCATAGCTACCTCAAACTTCCTCCCCATTTGGCTTTGATCACAGCTCCTAGTTTTATTGCTGCAGACAAAAGTCTCCCCGAGTTTGCTGAAGCCAATGCTAATATCGCTGCCTACAAAACCCTCAATAATTTAGCTTCCCAAATTTTCAACAACAAAAATCTGCATTACTTGGGTGATGCTCTAGATTATTTTAGTGAAGATGAGATCTGCAAAGAACTCCAAAAAATCCAAGACCCTTCTCTGAGAGGTCTTGCTCTTTATGCTCTTAGTGAAGGTGCTAGGCTTCGATATCTCCGCAATAAAGCCTCTGAACTTTCAGAAGAAGAACTACTCTCTTATTTAGGTCATCACCTAAATCTCTCTCACCAAGCTGAAAAGCTGGCTCAAGATAAACTCATTCGCTGTCAGGTAGACCCCTCACTGAGCCTCAGGGAGCAGTCTGGTTATTATGGAGCCAGCACTCCAGCCAATGATGACTTACAAGAGCTTGCTTTGAGCCTAGAGGGGGTCTATGGTTCATCTATTAGCGGTGCTGGGCTCGGCGGCAACAATATTATCCTCTGCTCCAAGGACAAGGCTCCAGATTTATTAAAAACTCTTATCCAAGAATACTATGAACCAAGAGGTCTCAAAGAAAGAGCCCTAAAAGAAGTACATATCAGTCACTCTTCTGCTGCTGCCTCATTAGTGACCCACTAAAAATACAAAATGCGGGTCCTTAATTTGATACTAAGGTTTTTTGGCTTTAGAATGAATTTGTGAAATACGAGCTCTATATCTTCAATAAAATACTTTCAAGAGATACAGAATTGGCTCGCTGGGATAATCAAGAGGCGTTCGAAAATAGAATTAATGTCGAAATTTTATACAGCAGTAATAAATTCAAAGCTAGGCGTAATGACCTACCACTGCTCAATGATTTTTTAACGAAGCTCTCTCAACAATTTAGAGAAAACCCTAAACTAATGGTTTTCTTTAGAGATTATTTCAATTCTAGTATCTATGTAGATCTTTGCGAAGACTATCATCATCTCCTCATTTACGAGCCCAGTAGCCGCAAACTTCTTATAGACTCAGATTTCAATCCTGCTCTTAGTCCTATTTATTTGTTTGCTTTCTATTTTTATCTCGCTAGAAGTCTAGCCAATTTATCTGAAGATCAGATCTACCTTCAAGCCCCAGATTTCTTCTTAGCTTTTGAACCCCAGCACATAGAGGCTCTCAAAACCGCTCTGGATGATGATTACAGAGGAGGACGCCAGTATGATGCTGGCAGATATTTTTATCAATGGCTTAATAAACTTTCTGCAAATTCTCAACTCAACTACAAACATACTCAACTGCTTCGTAATAGAAGTCTTGCTGGCAAACTACCCTATAGGCTCGAACGCTACGAAGAAATCACCGAACTCTACCAAGAACAAACACTCGGTTGTTTTGGTGGACAAGCCATAGAAGCCTACTATGAGACTCTCAAAGAAGATCTCAAGCTTGGTATTAAAGAGCTTCCTGCCTATTATGAGAATCTTTGTCTCGCCCTCAAATCACTCGGGCTTCAAATCGTCTCACAGAGAGGCTCACGAGTAGCTCACGAGCAGGGACCTATACTTATCAACTCTGCTAGTATTGCCATCAACACCGACCTTGAACTAGAGATCAAAAAACTTAGATCCAATCTCATCTCGACCACTGTCAAAATCTCTGAACGCTTACTTGAGGATCTAAAACTTCAAATCAATCTAGATGAATTTAGTTTAGATTTCGATATTTACTTAGATGAACTTCTATATCTTAGTAATAGAGCAGAAGCCCCCAAAGCCCGCTACGAGAAGGTTCTAATCCAACTAGACAAACTTCTTGAAAAATATTTTCAAAATATTTACAGTGCTCTTCGTAAAGACCTAGTAGACACCAATTCTATTTTTAGTAGTTATGATGAGGTTCGTGAATTAGAAAGAAGCCTATTACATTCTTTGTTGGATCTAAGGGATTTACTTCACTCCAGCCCTGAACAAAAACAATGTGCTGTAATCTTCGTGCAGAGGGCCTCTTCTCGTTCAGGACATTTTATACCTCGAATCTTACTTGGCGAGAACCTCTATGTAGAGACCGACTCAGAATCTGAAGAACAGCGACTGAAAGCTCTGCCCTTTAATTTTGTCAGTCCAGAATTTAGCTATATCAGCAGTTTCGTGGATTCTTTTTTCGAGAATGCTTCTATCTCCATAGTTACTGACAAAGACAGCGGCAAACCTGACATCAAATGGTCTAACGCTGAAGACCTTGCTATCAGCCTAGCTCCAGATTTTTACAAAGCCATACTTAATCCAGACAGAAGGTTCCACTATCAGCTAGAAACCACTCTAATTGGACCTTTGATAGATTTATTTAGATACCTTCTAGAATACGAGATCAGTAATATTGCTAGCATCTCTGCTGCTGAAGCTTTGGATGAGCTAAAAGCTCTTAATCAAAGCTATCTGGATGAAATCCGCAGGGGGACTGAGTTTTGTCTTTCTTATTATTTATTAGATGACTATGTTGAAGAATATATGCTCAGAGAGGGTTGCTCTCCAGAACAAGCTATCTATGATACTTTGGCTCAACTTAGTGATGTCCAAAAAGATGTAGCTGCTTACTGCTTAGCTGCTCGCAAATTAGGTTCTACCGAAGAATTAGAAAAATTTAAGCGAGAGCAAGACACTCAACTCTCCTATAGCGCTCGCGCTAAAGCTATCTCCAAACATCTTCAGAGCTTCAGCACTAAAGATGAGATTAAAGACTTCATCAAAAAATATATTCGCTATCCAGAATCGACTGCTCGCAAAGAATTATTAGCCTCTAATAAAAAATATCCTCGCATTATAGTTACTAGCGACAAAGCCAATCCTGATGCGGATTACTATTATGATTTCACTGTTGCACCTAGTCGTATTGATTTTGGCAAACATGTCGTAGCCTCTGTTACCACCCTAATGGGTCGCATGTTGGGGGCTGATGATCTCGAGTCTTTAAGCTTAGGTAAACACTATATAGACCTCGTCAGTAAAGCTCGTAACAGTCTGTTTGAGACTAGTTCAGAAGCAGGTAGCGCCAAAGTTGCAGAGAACAGCTGTAGAGCAGTTCAATATGCTAAAGCCATTAGTTTTCAGGCTATGTTCCAAAGCCTAGGCTGCGATGGCCAAGCCATTAGAGCGACTATCAACACTAGAGACAATAAAGCTGTGGGACTTCATGTCATGGAACATGGGACTATGGCTTCTACAGGTTATTGCATCACCAAAGAACCTTTGTTTATTATTCTGGCTCTTAGTTTAGACTCAGAAGAATTACTCTCCAAACTAGGTATACACGAGGCTAGTGCTAGACAAGAACTCCGCTCTCTTATAGAGACTATTTTGCTACGCAAAACCGAATTTATATCTAGCTTAGATTGGCAGCTTTATGCTTATGAGAGTATTAGTAGTTCTCCTATAATCCAACGATATCTCAGTGATCCTGAGCTTACTTGGCTACCCAACATTTACGCTTTAACAAATCTCTGCAAACAACTAGGCTCAGACTCTGACTCTGAAGCTCAAAAACAATACTCCATAGTTGCAAGCAAACTTATAGAATACTCTAGGCTACTCAATGAAACTGGCATCATACAACGCATTCAGATCATGAATGATGCTATCCGTAGAGCCCTTATCTACCAAGGCTCTACGCTGACTGCTGCTGAAGCCTACCCTCAACTCAGCATAGCCTTCAATGCTGCCTACAAAGGCAATGTCTCCGATGAAAGAGAAAACGCCAATCAATATCTTATTGCTCTACTACTACATGAAAGCCAATACCTCAAGAACGCAAGTGAGCCTAGCATCTCTAAACTTCTAGAACAACAATTCCAAAACTATCCTCTCCCTCAAGAAATTCGTATCTGTGATCCCTTGGTAGATCCTGATGTTTTTATGGGTGGCGAACTTAAAGCTAGAGCGGAGGCTTGTCAACAAAAACTACTAACACTCTTCAACAACTCTATCTCTCTAGAATGTATCCAAGCCTCCGCTAAAACCCATGGTTCTTCTATCTTAGAGTGGCCTTCCGTTAAACGCAGACTGAGAGAGCTTTCTGAGGCTGATTATAATAATATTATAACCCAGTTTGAGTCTCTAGAATCTAGTCTTAAATATTATGAACTTTATCAAAAAGGCTTTTATAAAGATCCTCTTCGTGGCTATCAGGCTGTAGATGTCATTCATCTCAATGCTGAACATGACGAAATAGTAGAATTCACCCAAGACTTAGTTATGCTTCGCAAAGTTATGCGTTGCCGCAAACCCCAATCCTTGCTTATTCTCATAGACAATCCACAACAAGGCAAAAAACCTTTTCTTGATTATGACAAGAGCTTAGAGTGGTTAGCCTTAGGTGGAACTATAGGTTCACATATGATTTCTGCTGATAGATACGAAGACTGGCGCAGAGAGATCCTCCAAGAATCCAACTGGGCTCGCAGGTTTATCAATAAAGTCATACTACAAAATCAAGCCAAACTTAGTGACAATGCGGATTTGAGCGAACTAAGGACTTTAGACCAAGAACTAGACAATGAGTTTCAAACTCGCTTGAAATTCATAGACATTCGTAGAGATTTTATCAACGAAAAATATCAACAAGCCAAAGAAATGAGTGCTGACATCAAGACACTTAGGCGCTACAAAGAAATCCTAGAAGGTTTAAGTAAAATCTCTAGCTACAAAAATATCCAAGAAATAGATTTTAGAGATTGGCTCATCTTAGGAGGTCGCTGGTTACTAAATGGTCAAAACAAAGAAAACATAGAATACATTCTTAATCTTTTTGATGAATCTCAGGAGCTTAGCAATATCAGCAAAAAAGCCCATGAACTTCTAAATCTTTTCGTTAGCCACGAAAGAATGATCCCTTTGGAACAAAATCTAAGACTAGTTGTTAATGCAGGATCCACTAAAGAAGCAGATCTCATCATATCTTCTGCTGCTGATAGCCTCGAATTTAGAGCTGCTGAAGCTCAGAATTCTAAACTCATTTCTATTAGACTCAAAGCCTATAGAGAAGCAACTCTATCATTAGACCCTAATCTTCCTCTTGGTGAATTAGTTAGACTTTGGAACGAAGAATCTAATACTTACGAACAAAATTTCCTTAATCTAGAACAAGCTAGCAAACACCTAGGGCTTATGCTCTGCCTTTCAGAACAAGTCTGCTTGCGACTTTTAGAACTAGCTAAAATACTCAACAAAGAATCCAAACAAATCCTCTTCGCATTCTCTAATCAAAAACAGGCTTCCGAAGACTTACTCAAAGAACTCTTCGGAGATCATCGTCATCATTCTGGACTTTTCGGGGACTTGGCTAATCGCCTCAAAGGAGAAGCTGAGTTTAGTTATCTTAGCGAGCTTGGCAAAATGCTCTACTACAACTACCTTGCTATAGCGACACTCAACCTTAAAGACGATAACGATACTATCAATATCCTATCTGCTTTCTTTGATCAATACCTTAATGTCCACGAAGAAGATTACCCTCCTTACATGTTCCACAAACTCTGTGCTGGAGAGGCTTTCGGCTTCAATGCCAACTATTTTATGAGTCCCAACCTCAGAGAAAAAATGTTCAAACTCGCTCATGATAGTGGTCTCAAAATTTATAAGCTCTTGTATCTTCTCATCAGTAAACGAACAGTGCTAAAACAGAGCAGCAGAGAGTATCGTGATGCTCTTATAGGAGACCATGATAATGGCATCATACCTATAGGCTATCAACATGAAACCCTCTGCCTAGAAGAAAGAATGTGGGACTGCATGAGAGCCCTGCGTAATTTCGTGCGCAATTATCATGATAGACATCCTCTGCCTATCATTATCAAAGGCAAAGACGCCAAAGTCTCCAAACTTTTTCCTAGTCAAAGTGGCTCCTATGTCTGGGTAGCTGGTCTTAGTAATCCCGGCAAACACTCTTGGGATCTGAATTGTGTTATTCGTTCTCCTTTATTGCGCCAAAAACCCCTCATCAAAGATGGACAAGAATACACAGTAATATCTGCCTTCACTCCCTATCTAGGACCCAAAGCCGAAATCAAACAAATCTACACCGCCCTAGAACCTAATCTACTAGAAGGCTTGAGTTTTATTAGTCCTTATCCTGACGGGCATTATGATCTCAACTCTGAATCTTTTGTTCATGCTCTCATCTTGCTAGAAGAAGATAAATTACCCAGAGCTAATATCACGATGTCTGCTCATAGCCACCCTCAATACATTAGTATGCAGACCTTGGATTGGGCTATCCCAGAAGCTTGGTCTTTTTTAAGTATGAGGCAGATGTACCTTAAAACAGAACTCAGTCAAATACTAGCTAAAGCTGAGATTGAAAGCCTTTCCCAGATTGAATTCTACGAAAAAGAATTTGATTCAATAGAGAGCATCCTCAAAGAAATCCCTCTTAGACTCGCTAAATCCAAATGCGAGCATCTTGATGCTTGGATACTTAAAGCAAGTAAAGACTCTGGAGGTCGTGGCATCAGTAATCAACTCAGTCTAAGCCAAGATCTGCAACAAATGGCAGAGTTCATCTATCACAAAACTAGAACTGATGATGTGGTGATGCAAGAGTTCGTACCCAACAATGCTAGGTCTTTTACTAATCCAGAATTCATGGAACTCATCCAGAATAAATTTGTAGAACAAGGTATCGCCATAGAGCAGATCTGCCCCTATGAAAAAATGTTTTTTGCAATGCGTTGCTTCCAAAGCCTCAGTGGAATTAAAGGATATTTATTCTCAGTTAATATAGGCTCTGCTACCGTCAATGCTGGACAGGGAGCCAAAATGTTCTATGGAGAGCCTATTCATATCATGCCTCTATATTTTGCAAGTAAAGTCCAAAAACTAATGGATGACTGTGGTGAGGCTGTACTAAAAGTCGCAATTCCAGAACATGCTCTTGATTTTGCCTCCCGCAATAACCTCAAAGTCACTCAGAATGGGGATTTCAGTAATCGTTACATGCTGAATGGTTTGTTTGATTATATCCCTTATTTCTATATCCTCGATTCTGGACGCAAATACAAAATCATAGTCGAGGATAATTCTTCTGGTGGTCTTAGCTATCACTACATCAAGAACGGTAAATCTATCCCACTTTGTTCTGGAGAGGATTTAGCTAGCTCTCATGCTCAGTTAGAAGAACTCATGAAAAACTCGGATCTAGAGATAGACTTAGGACTAGCAGTCATAGAACTCAATAGCGGCCTAGGTCAAGCCAATTTGCTACAGGCTGCCATAGAAGAAATGTGTCCTGAGAATCGAGACCTATTCTTAGAATGGTCTCTAGATCTTGCAATGGTGGGATTGGGATCAGAGGTCCTCAAGTAATTTAAGAGCAATCTCTGCTAACTCTTGCGAGCTAAGACTATCAAACTCTGTCCAAAGCTCCACAATATCTTTAGTGTGCTCAGAAAGCTCTGGATTCGTGCTTAAAAATTCCCCAAGGCTGTCATAGTACCTATAGCAAGTGATTGCTCTATATAGATCTAATGCCATTGAGGCGTAGAGACCTTTGTCTCTTGATGTACAGGACTCAAAGAACCTAGTCACCAACTGCATTTGCTGACTAGCAGCAACTTTGCCAATATTTAACTTACTGTCAATCTTGGCTTTAGGTAGTTTTTTAGATCCTTCGCTTGCGTCCATGCTCCAATTAACCAAATTAGAGTTAAGATTAGGTTAAGGACCCGCTCTGCTAAAATCGCTCTAGATGCCAGCTTTAGCCCGACAATTTGATAGCGTAGAATCTGCTCTGCAAGAGCTAAAACTAGGACGCATGATTATAGTTGCTGATGATAGCGACAGAGAAAACGAAGGTGATTTAATTTGTGCTGCAGAGCAAATTAGTCCCGAAATTATCAATTTTATGGCAAGTCATGCCAGAGGTTTGATTTGTTTAGCCTTAGACAAACTCAGCACCGAAAGACTAGCTCTACCACAAATGGTCTTAGCCAATAATGAGCATATGGCTACAGCTTTTACCATAAGTATAGATGCCAAAAATGGCATCAAAAGCGGTCTCAGTGCAGCAGATAGAGCAAGAACCATACAAGTCGCGATAGATCCCAATTCTAGATCTTCAGATCTACAAAGCCCCGGTCATATTTTTCCTCTACAAGCTGTCCAAGGTGGTGTTCTACGCAGAGTAGGTCATACAGAAGCTGCTGTAGATCTCTCTCGCCTAGCAGGTTTGCACCCTAGTGGCGTTATCTGCGAAATCCTTAAACCTAATGGAGAAATGGCAAGGCGAGATGATTTGTTTGAGTTTGCAGCCAAACATAATCTTAAATTTATTACCATTGCAGATTTAGTAGCTTATAGACTCAAACGAGAAAGATTCGTACACCGAGTCTCCGAAACTCGCTTAGACTCTAGAACTAAGATTTATCACTATAGAGATTCAATTCTTGAAAACCAACATATGGTTTTTATTTATGGAGATTTAGAAGAAATGATATCTTCTCCTCAACCTTGCTTAGTTCGCATACACCAAGCTGACCTTAGTCAAGATCTTTTTGGAGTTATGAGTAGTAACTCTAGCCTCCTTAGCAAATCTCTCAAAGCCATTCACAATAAGGGTTCTGGCATAGTCGTTTACCTAGAACGGGGAGCTTCATCAGAGAGCAACGCAGATAGCGCAAAACATCTAGGTGAATTCAAAGACTATGGTGTTGGTGCTCAAATACTTTCAGACCTAGGTCTCACTAATATAGAGCTTTTGAGCAACAAAACCCGCAAATTTCATGGACTCGAAGGCTATGGTATCTGCATAGCTAACTTTTTACCGCTAAAATAATTATTAGATGCAAGACTGTATATTTTGTAAAATTTCAGCCAAAGAAATTCCCTGCTCTTTAGTTTATGAGGATGATGACTTGCTTGCTTTTAGAGATATCCAGCCAGTCAGTCCTATACATATCCTAATCATTCCTCGTAAACACTATCCGTCTCTCAATGAGATCTCTGATATCAGTCTTCTTGGTCGTTTAGTAGATAGAGCCCGTCTCTTAGCCTCAGAGTTCAATATCTCTGAAACAGGCTTTAGGATTGTGGTTAACACTGGTACTGATGCTGGGCAAAGTGTTAATCACTTACATTTACATTTATTAGGTGCTAGAACCCATCACTGGCCGCCCGGATAATGAGAAAACTTCTTGCGATTTATCTAGCCAAAATCACGGCCCTCGTTATTCGTTTACTAGGTCTCGGTTCTGGCTCTGCTCTTCCCGGAAGACTAGCACTCTTTCTCTACCCTTCTGTGCTAGAAAGCTTAATAGAAGAGCATCCTAGCTCTATCTCTGTGGTAGTTAGCGGAACCAATGGCAAAACCACTACAACAGGTCTCCTAAAACAAATCCTCAGTGACAATGGCTATCCCAAGATCAACTGCAACCAAGAAGGAGCAAATCTATACTACGGTGTAGTTACAGCCTTCCTCCTAAATACAGATTATCGAGGACGACTCAAAAGCCCAGATTATATTATCGAAGCTGATGAAGCGGCTTTGAGTTCTATCACTAAAGTACTCAAACCTAGCATCATCATAATAACTAATTTGTTTAGAGATCAGTTAGATAGGTTTGGTGAATTAGATAGCACTCAAAAGCTCATCTCTAAAGGCATTGAGGCTGCTAGCTCAGACTGCCAATTAATCCTGAATGCTAATGACCCTAGAGTCTCAGCTTTGGCCCCTCACTCCCAGCAGAGACATTTATTCCAAGTAGAATCAACTCATCAAATCTCTAATTTAGATGCTCAGAATCTGACCAGTCTCAACTCATATCCTTATCAAAGCCTTACTAAGATTAAGGTTGAGCATGAGGGTCTAGAAGGTAGTGATCTTAAAATCAGCTCCAATCTTCCCAATTCTTATGATTATTCTTTAGCTCTTAGTTTGCCCGGTCTTTATAACGCTTATAATTTTGCTGCTGCTGCTAGCGCTGCTCAGCTCTTAGGCATCTCTCCAGATGCTATCTCTAAGAGTGTCCAGAACTATCACTCAGAGTTCGGTAGAGCCGAAAAATATGAAATTCATGGACTCAAAGTCCAAAGTTTTTTGATTAAAAATCCTACAGGCTGTACTGAAGTCCTCAAACTTCTAGAACAAAGTCAGGGGGCTTGTTTTATGATCGCCATTAATGATAACTACGCTGATAGCCGAGATGTCTCTTGGCTCTGGGATGCTGAATGGGAGCGCCTCCGGACTACTAGTGGCTCTAAATTCATTTGTTCTGGTCATAGAGCCGAAGATATGGCTCTTAGATTAGCCTATGCTGAGATCCCCCCAGAAGACATCAGATGCATTGAAGATCTAGATTTGGCCCTCAAAAGCTCTCTTGAAGAAGCTTCCAAACGACAATCTCCGCTATACATACTCCCGACTTACACGGCTTTGCTTAATCTCAAAAAATCAGCCCTTTTATGCCAAAATCATTGTTGCTAATTATAATAATATTATAATCTCAACAAAAATAGGTTATAACGCATTACAATTAGGCAAAGTGTCTGAACTTGGACTTAATTTAGCCTCAACAGCTCAGCAGCTCCTTCCCAAGCGGCCAGCATCTGACAAGGGAAATAATCTTGAGACTGACGGTTCTAATTCTGGCGATGGTAATAACCTTGCAACTGATGGTCCAGCATCTAACAAGGGAAATAATCTTGAGACTAACGGTTCTAATTCTGGCGATGGTAATAACCTTGCGACTGATGGTCCAGCATCACCAGCAGAAAAATGGAAAAACTTCTCTGAAACATATTTACTGCCACTCACAACTTATAGCTCAGTTCTTTTTAACTTAGTTAGTGCCCCACTTAGATTACTTGGCAAAGACAATCCTATAGCCCACACTCTACAGAACGCGAGCCTTGCTTTTACCAAACTACATCAAATCGGATACGCTGCAAGTGGCTTCGGGACAGCTTTCTGCAAAAAAAACTTATTCTATGTTCTATCTTTTACAGCAGAGGCTTTGGTTGCTGCGCTGAAACTTCGTAAAATCTATCTCTTCAAAGGTCTAGCTTCAGCTCTAGACATCACTCCTAGCTGTGTGCTGAAATACTGCCCAGATAAATTTGACTCTTGGTCTGAGAGCTTCACTAAAACTCTAGATGCCATCAAAAAAACAATGCAAGAATTTATCAAAAAACCCAAAATACTTTTAGAGCGAGACTCTTTTGATAGACAATGGGCTCTCTTTGGTGCTGCGTTCTGTGTCCTTGGTAATATTCTTGGGTTTAGTATCTCTGAGAGTCTTGGCGGAGCTATTAGAGATATTGGGGCCATCTTGAATGATTTTGGATTATTTTTCAAACGAGGCTTTCCTTTGGCTAGACAATCCGGGAAGTTTTATTTCGGTGGCTCTATGCTAGACCTAGGAGCCAATCTATTAGCCAAATTCGGGGAAAAACAAGGTCAAGCAGAAAAATTTGGCAAAATTAGAGATATGCTCCATGAACTAGCCCTCGCATCAGATAGGATAGGGCAAAAAATATTCTTGCATTTCTTGAATCAAGACAAAAGCCAAAACTAAGCAGCAGCCATCTGACAAAGTTTGGCGAAAGTTGCTTGGTCGTTAACAGCAAGGTCTGCAAGCATCTTGCGGTTCAAATTAATTTGAGATCTTTTGAGGCCGCCCATCAAAGCCGCATAGCTAGTACCTTCTAGCTGTGCTTGCGCATTAATTCTCTGTATCCAGAGACCTCTGAAATCGCGTTTTTTGAGTTTGCGACCAACATAAGCTTTGGCTAAAGCCTTCATCATGGCTTGCTGAGCAGCCACAAAAATCTTACTCTGACCGCCTTTGAAGCCCTTGGTCAAATCAAGAACTTTCTTGTGTTTTTTTCTATTAACCTTACCTCTGGTGACTCTCATTAAAAACCTCTATTTGGCATATTTGGCGTAAGGAAACATAGCCATAACATTATCTACTTGAGTACTATGTACTTCGCCCTCTGGCTTACGCAGATTGCGTTTGCGCTTGGATGACATATGAGTGTTGATATGCTTAATACCACTCCTCTTATGATTAAGCTTACCTTTAGCTGTTAGCTTAAAGCGCTTTTTGGCTGATTTGTTTGTTTTACGCTTGGACATTACTCTTAGCAATCCTAGCAAATTTCTCTATCTTGCTTGGATTTCCCTTGTATTTTAAGATTTCCTTAGACTTATGGCTCTAAAGCCTTTACATTTGTAATACATTATGGCTAAAATTAATATTGTATTAACAATTCCGGGAAACTCTTGTTTCTCTTATTAAAAGAGGCAAAACAGATAGTAGGGCCTATTCCTAACACAAATCAACAACAGCCTGCAGAAAAGGCCATGACTAATCCGCAGAAGAAGGAGCTGGCACTTAATTCGCCTTTGCCCACAGAAATTCTTGTAGGTCTTCATGAAAGCGCTGATACGAAAATTACAGAGATCGCCAAAGATCTAAGTCTAGCCAAACTCGCTAGCTGGATGCAAATAATCTCTGCAACCCTTAGCGTCTTCAATCCTAAACATAACAGTAGGTCCTACGAAGTCCCTAAGTTTCAAAGCAGCTCTCAGACTAATTTAATGAGTTTCTTTCAAGATTTATTTTTGAGATTCAGAATGATGGCTCAAATGTCATTACATGCCAAAAAAGGTGGTGCTGGTATCCCCGGCGATGATATCGCTCAATGTGAATTGCATAACATCAGTGCCCGGAAGCTCGGTCAACTTGTTTACAAATTTCATGCCTTCTGGTCCGTCCCTTCATTGTTAGCTCAGAAGATAATTTTCGGAACAGATTCTCCTTTCTCAAGAGCTTTAAGCATTGTTGATCGAGTAATGAGAATGAGCACCAATATTTTCTGGAACATGCGACGCATTACTCTAGGGATGCTCCCTTATATTAATCATGAATTGATCACCAGCACTGATAGTGAGGCTTACAAGAAATTTAGTGCGGTGTCTAAGCCAATCAAAACCCTAATGGCAGAGCTGAGCGCCAGATTCTCATCTTTCATCTATCTCAAGATACACAAAACTATGCCTCCTTTTGTTTTGGACATACTTGGGAATTATTTCGGGTTTAGTTTAGCTAATCTTCGGAGAGAATATACAGGAAATACAGAGTTGCAACATCAGGGTAGGCTGAGGGATCTTTTTCAAATTGCTGTAACAAATCTTCAAGCTAATATTAAAGCTTTTATGACTGGTAAACATAAATCTATTCTTAGTGGAGAGATTCAGGATATTAGTCAAGAAGAACCAGATACTCCTCCTTGGTACCTCAAATCTAAATTATTTGCGAGCATTCTAAATCCCTTCGTTGGAATAAGCGCCTTTGGTCTCAACAGTCTTAGTATGTTACTAGGAGTTGTGGGTGAAATTTTTCAGGGCAAAAACACTCATCTCCTAAGTCTTGCTCAGAATCTAAGTGATATCAGTAATGGTGCCATGTCTAGTATTTATCTCTTGGGTGAAGTCTTTGCTCATGCCTCAAAAATGCAACAAGCTTACAGAAGAAGCGGTGAAATCAAATACGATAATCTTACTAGTCTTACCATTGGCTCTCTAGGTATGGGCTGGAGACTAGTCAAGTCCATATTTGCAGCCCTTGCTATACCGGGCATGCATTTCCAAAAACTTGGTGAGACCTGTAATAAAGTCTTACATTCTAGGCTAGACAATATTTTAGATCCACTTTTCTTGCTTTTCTTCTCTGTAAATAGAGTCGTCAGTCATGGTCGCAGCTTAGAGAACGAAGGACGAGCCGCTAGTGAGAAGGCTAAAAGCCAAGCCGCAAAAAGCCAAGAGCCACTAGCAATACTTTCTTTGATTTTCAAAATACTATTCAGGGATTCTCAGCTCAGGTTTGACAATAACTAAGATTAGGGCTCAAAGCCTCTTGGTAAGAGGCTTCCAGCCAAGATAGTTCTTTCATTATAGCTGCTGCTGCAAAACTCTTAGCTCGCTTCGCTCCATCTCGAACTTTGATAAGAAGAACTTGTTTGAGTTCAAGATTGATCACCAACATCAAACCTTCAGCCCCAGATTTTGCAAAGAAACGATTTGGATGATGAAACATTAGAAGAGATTCAAATTGATTAGTAGCTCCTATCAAAAAAGGGTATCTGTTGGCTGCAGTAATAATCTCTAAGTAAGCCGGCTCATCTATCATCTGTCTAAAAATCTTGGCTAGCTGAACTAGGCTTAAATAGTAGGTTTGAAGCCCGCAACCATCCACACCTTGATATGTCTCTTCTGGCATTGAGAGTCTCATCAACTCTATTTTGAGAGCTTGTTGATAAGGATGATCTGGAGATAAATAATCTAAATCTGCCCCAATAAGACTGGAAGCTACTAAGATCCCTGCATGTTTTCCTGAACAGTTATGCTTAAATCCACAAGCTATAAGCTCTTGACTTAAGTCAAAAGTATCAAGAATGCTATCCAAAACCCTCAAATGCTCAGTTTCAGCTTGATGAGAAGCTGAGAGTAAAGCTATCTGCTCTGTTAGAAGATCTGCTCCTGCTGACCTAATCAAATCTAAAGAAACTTTGGCTTGAATAGCTTTAATCAAAGAACGACTAAAAACCCAAGTCTCAGGATCCCCCCAAGTTTGAAGCAAGTCATCGCCAAACAAAAGCCCAGCAAAACTATGCTCACTCTCGATTTTCCCTGTTCTCCAGACCTGAATTAAGGCTTGCTTCATATAGGCTTGTAAAGCTAACAAGTCTATAATAAGCTTAGAAAGGTGTTTCTAGTGCAAACTCTAATTAGATTTTTAATTATCACTCTTATTGTCTTTACTGGCTCTCTTGCAAAAGCAGAGACTGTCTATGTAGATCCTATCGAAGCCATGATAGAAGAAATCTATAGTGCTTGGAATGCTCACGACCTAGATAAATTATTTTCCTACTACAGTAATAATTTTCTTACTGCTGATGGCATAGACAAAAACAATTACAAAAAGCTTACTCAATTACTTTGGGATACTTACCCTGACATCCAAATCAAAAACGAAAAAAAAACTATTCGTAGTCAAGATCAATATGCAACAGCCTCTGTTATAGATCTTTTCTATGGTCAAAGCAAAGACAAAAACGAACAAATGGCTGAATACGGCAAACTCAATGCCATCTCTCAAGGACAGATTTTCTTCAAGAAATATGGAGAAGAATGGAAAGTAGAATCCGATCGAATATATTTCGAACTAGTTAGTATTTGCTACGGTAACGCCAAAGAATATCTGGATAAACATCAAATCTATTTTGGGGCTCCAGAGCAAGTTCAGGCTGGAGAGCAGTATACAGCGGCTTTGTACTTCATACTGCCCGATAATATTCAAGCGACAGCAACTATCAACAAAGAACTTATTACTTATCCTCATGAAGAAAATATCGAAGAATCTTACCAAGGTATCAGTAATCACAAACTAGAACGACTCTTTGCAGCTAATGAAAACAATCACAATGAACTAGTAAGCTCTACCATAATACTCACGAAAGGTCTCATTGAACCCAAACTAGACGCGATATTATATATTTCCAAAAGAGTAAATGTATTAAGTGAAAAAAGCCCAGTCCCAGCCAAACAAATAATCAAAACTTCTTTTGCCAAATCAAGACAAACAACAGAAAAACCCTCCACAGAAAACTAAAGCTGAAACTCTTCTTTTAGACTATATCCAAGAACAGGATCTTCCAAAGATAGGCATCGCTTGTTCTGCTGGAATAGACTCTATGAGCCTGTTAGCAGCTTGCTCTAAGCTTTTTGAACCAAGCTTCTTGTGTTGCTTACATTATGATCATGCTCTTAGAGATGACTCTCATCTGGCTGATTTATTTTTGGCTGACTATTGTCAAAGAACTCAGATTCGATATCATAGCGAACGCAACCATCAAAGCGTCAAAGACGAAGATCAACTAAGAACTTTGCGTTATGACTTCTTCTTGAAAGCCGCTTCAAAACTAGGTTTGAAGCATATTCTCTTGGCTCACAATCTCAACGATAACGCTGAGACTATCTTGTTTAGATTGTTTCGTGGCACAAATAGTCATGGGATTTGCGGTATCCCTCAGAAAAGAGAACTCTCTGAAGGCTCAGGAATCTATATACACCGCCCTTGGCTCAAACTCAGTCGAGATGAGATTTCTAGCTATGCGCAACAATTAGACCTCTCTTATATAGAAGACTCTAGCAACACCAACACTCACTATGCTCGCAACCTAATTAGACTAGAGATTATCCCCCAAATACTCAAAATCAATCCCCAAGCCATAAACAACATTAATATTTTTGCAAGCTTAATTGCTGAACAAAACGACTATATCCAAGAAACCCTCTTTACTGATTTCGATAATAGCCAAGACCCTGAGCTAAACTGGGATTTAGAGACTTTCTCTCAGTTACCTAGATTGGTTCAGCGGAAACTTCTAGAAAAATACTTCTGCTCCAGCATATATTTTACAAGTCTTTTCATTGAAGCAATTGCCAAAGGTGGCTTCCATAGGATAAACTTCACAAAAGCTAAGTATTTTTGCATAAGACAAAAACGCATTAGATTAGAATATGAGTAGCCTAATAGCCCAAGACCAAATACAAGTTCTTTTCAGCCAAGAGAGAATAGATGAGCGCATTACTGAACTTGCTAAACAAATCTCTCAAGATTACGCCTCTGTCTCAGATCTAGTCCTTATCGGTGTCCTCAAAGGCGCTGCTCTTTTTAGTGCAGATCTTATTCGCAAACTTAGTATCCCTTGCCAATTAGAATTTATTAGATTAGCCAGCTATCAAACTGGCACAGAAAGTTCTGGAGAGATACGAGTCTTCGATCTCTCTGTCCCAGACCTCAAGAACAGAGACATACTTATCGCAGAAGACATAGTAGATTCTGGTCGCACAGCAGAATTCCTCAAAAACTTTTTTGAAGAGCAGGTTGGCGTTCGTTCCATGCGCATAGCTTCTCTTTTGGACAAACCCTCTCGTAGACTGGCTTCTCTTCAACACATCAAACCAGATTATTCTTGCTTTACTGTCGATGATCATTTTATATTAGGCTACGGTCTAGACTACGAACAAAAATTCCGTCATCTACCCTATCTAGGTTTTATTGAAGGGCTTCAATAGACTTATACGCAATGGCTTTTTTATCCATCTAGCTGCTGAGTCCTTGACCTGAAAAATACTCTAGCGACAGTCCGTCCTATATCACTAATAAATGTAGAAATTATTTCTCTTGTCTCAATGGGTATCTGTTCAATAAACTGTGGGATTAAAGTTAGCATTCTCTCATCAATCCAAGACATAGCTTGTTGAGCCAGCTTCATTGAAGCAAAAGGTTTAAGCCAATATATTAGTTTCGAGAGTGGTGCTAGAACTGGAATGTTTTTGAGTTTATCTGCGATAAAACCTTGCCCAATATTAGAATAGCGAACTATAAGAGGCGGGATTAACATCTCTGCGAAACAATCATGGAGACCGGTTTTGAGACAACTAATTGGTCCTTCATATATACCAGAAAGAACATTTCGCACAAACGAATAAAAAGCACTAAGTCCCCACATTCCATAATAAAAAGGTTTTTCTAAGGCTGGCACTAGAGTTTTTACCTGCTCCCTAAAAGCTTCTGCAAGTTCATTTGCTAAAGCAAGATTGCGACTGGGATTATTAGTTTGAAGAAAAGGCGAAAAATACAAAAGCATATTCTTGAACCAATCTGGAAACTGCATGCCTTCTGAGGCTTCATGCTTGCTTAATTTTCTAAAAAGCCTATCCTCTAATTCTGATCTAGATAGTTCGTTAATATGTAAATCTCTAAATCCACTATTAGAAGCTGCTTCTACTGTGGCAGGCAAAGCAGGCGGAACTAGAATCTCCACCCGAGATGGTGTAACAGCTGCACGAGTCTTCTCCAAATTAGCCCCTCGGCTTATGTATTAACATCCTAGCATGACATATCTAACACCTGAGGGGCATTATAATATTATTATAATATACGAGCATTAGACCTCTTAAATCTAATCTAGGCTAGTATCTGGCTCTATCAAGCCATAAAGAGAGTCTTTACGCCTGTAAACGCAAGCAAGCTGATCTGTATAAATATTACGAAACAAATAAAACTGATGGTCAGAATCTTCCAGCATACCTATAGCCTGCTCTGGGTCCATGGGCTTCATAGGAAATCTTTTGGTTTTGAAGATGCTAGGACTATTGTAATCTTTGGCTAGGTCTAGAGACTCACTAGGAATCATCTCTGGGCTCAAATCTTCTATCCCAAAGTGTTTGACGCTTTTGCCTTTGTGGATTTTGCCATAAACTCTAGTTTTGTATTTGCGGAATTGAGTTTCTATCTTATCAGCAGCTAGATCTAGTGCCGCATAAACAGTGTCAGCCTGAGCCTCACAACGAATAACATGACCACCACTAAGATTAATAGTAATCTCTGCTTTTTGCTCATGCCTCGCATCACTCTTAAGAACACTCAAAAGGACACGGATACTATGGTTCTTGATGAAAGAATCAAAATGTTTATGGATACGCTTAAGTTTGGACTCAGCATAATCACGAATTGGCTCCGTAAGCTCCATGTTTCTGGCTTCAATGATGGTCTTAGATTCTGTGTGTGCGGACATAATAAGCTCCTCCAGACCCTTATGATAGCATCAGAGACTAATGTCCAATCAAGGAGCCCCTCTCAAAATAGCTTATAGCGCTGGAGACCCTGCTGCTATTGGTTTTGAGATCTTCCAAAAAGTACAAGCCCAACTCAAAATCTCTAATCCTCTCAACATAGATTTGATCTTAGTAGATGATCTAGAATCTCTAACTCATATAGCTAGCCTTGGCCACAAGCCCTCAGCCCTTGCTGGAGAGCATGTTTATCAAAGCCTCAAAAAAGCTCATCATCTGGCTTTGAATTCTGAAGTCTCTTTCATTATCACTGGACCAGTCTCCAAAAACTCTCTACAACTAGCTGGCTATCCTTATTCTGGTCAAACAGAAGTTCTAGCTTCTTTGAATCAAATCCCTAGTTCTCAAGTTGAGATGATTTTTGTTTACAAGGATTTTAGGATACTTCTAGGGACTAGACATCTCCCTCTCCGTGAAGTCCCTCAAGCCTTCATGGATAGATGCTCTCCTGCCATAGAGCATGCTATCCAAGCAGCAGAAAATTTATTCAAGATCAAAAACCCTCGCATAGCCGTAGCAGGACTCAATCCCCATGCTGGAGAGAATGGCTTACTTGGACTAGAAGAAATTGAACTAAACAAGTCTATAGAATTAGTCCAAGCCAAATACCCCCAGAACCTAATTTCCAAACCTCTTTCAGCAGATTCTCTTTTTGCAAAAGCCGCCCAAGCAGTCCTAGGCTCTAGGAGCCCTGATTATGATGTCTATGTTGCTGCCTATCACGACCAAGCTCTAGCCCTTATCAAAGGCATCTCTGCTTATCGTGCTGTCAATCTCAGCTATGGTCTACCCTATCTTAGACTCAGTGTGGATCACGGGACTGCTTTTGATATAGCTGGGCAGAATCTAGCCTCAGAAGAGGGCTTATTAGCCTGCTTAGATTTGGCTCATTCTCTAAAAATATGTGAAAAAGCTGCTCTTATAGGGTAAAATATCAAAGCCTAGATAAAATGGATAGCATAAGGAAAGCAGTATTTGAATAGTAATTTTAAGAAGCCCTACCCTCCTAGTGGTGGCGGCAATTATGGTCCTAGACCCTTTAATCCATCAGGCTCCAGACAACCCTACAGAGGTCGTAGACCCAAGCCTAATATCCCTCTGAATGAAGGTATTAGAGCACATACTCTAAGAGTTATAGACGAAGAAGGCAATAATCTCGGTGAGCTTAATCGTGATGAAGCCATCAAACGCGCTCAGGAAGTGGGTTTGGACCTCTATGTCATACACGACAAAGCTGGCGAAGTACCTATAGCCAAAATTTTAGATTACGGTAAACACAAATACGAACAAAGCAAAAAAGAAAAAAGCCAAAAGAAAAATACTGCTGGTGAATACAAAGAAATCAAGATGCACTATAACATTGGCATTGGTGATTACAATACTCGAATCAAACAAAGCAAAGATTTTTTGGCTAAGGGAAAGAACCTCAAACTTAATATCACTCTTAGAGGCAGAGAGGCTCAGCATGCGGCTTTAGCCCGTAAATTAGCTGAGAGATTTTTGGAAGATCTTATCAACGAAGGACACTCTGACGCTGGAGTTCCTGAAAGAATGCAAGGTAGGTCTATAATATTGCTTGTACACCCCGGTGCAGACAAAGCAAAAGTAAAACGCGCCAAAGAACTCAAGGACCTAGAAGATGCAGCGAACAATACTGAACTCCAAAATCCATAGAGCCACTGTAACTCAGTCTGACTTAAATTACATTGGTAGTATTAGTATTGATGAAGATCTTATGCAGAGATCAGGTCTTCTTGAAAACGAACAAGTCCATGTCCTCAATCTAGAAAATGGGGCTCGCATCATAACTTATGTAATCCCAGCCAAAAGCAAATCTGGCATCATAGGCATCAATGGTGCAGCAGCACACCTTTTCAGCGTAGGAGATAAAGTAATTATTTGTTCTTATGTCCAATTAGAAAACTCTGAAATCTCCAAACATAAACCCCAAATTATTTTAGTTAATGCTTCCAATCAAGAACTAGAGTCCCTAGATCTTCTCAAAAACTAAGAGCCTAGCAGATGCGACTTTTTGGATAGGCTCTAAAGTCTGATTATGCTAAGCTCTATTGTGGACTGGACGGTTAGCTCAGTTGGTAGAGCATCAGCTCGACACGCTGGTGGTCACAAGTTCAAGTCTTGTACCGTCCACCATCTTCTTCTCTTTGGTCACCGATAATTTAACAAATAACAAATTAGCAAAATTTCCTAT
>CAZASO010000010.1:0-29033 GCA_964487825.1 uncultured Gammaproteobacteria bacterium | reverse complement strand
TCCTGCTATATTAAACCTGTTGGGTTCACAGAAACCTCATCTCAATAGTCAGTTCAATGTCCTACCAACTAAATACAGGTCTTACTCTATGGCTAACTGGGCTTTCTGGCTCTGGTAAGTCCACTATTAGTAAAGCTCTAATAGAGCGCTTGTCTTCTATCGAACTAGAGCTTTTGGATGGAGATGAAATTCGAGCCAATCTATGCCGGGATCTGGGTTTTAGCAAAGAAGACAGAATAACTAATATCCAAAGAATCGCTTTTTTGGCTGGGACTGTCTCTAAACATGGAGTCCTAGTCATAGTTCCAGTTATTGCTCCCTACCAAGAAGCTAGATCTATTGCTAGAAGCCTAAGTAAGAACTTTGTTGAGGTCTATATTAAAGCCTCTCTTGATAGCGTCATAAAAAGAGATATTAAGGGTCTATACAAAAAAGCTCTCAATAATGAAATTCCAAATTTCACTGGTATTTCAGATCCATACGAAGAACCTCTGAATCCAGAGATAATAATTAATACAGACGAATTATCCTTAGAAGAGGCTGTGGATAATATTATCAACTATCTACTTGAACAAAAATATATATCAAAACTGTAGACAACCTCAATAAAGTTGCTGAAACTGTGTAGAAAGTTGTAGGAAACTTATTGAGGTTTCCTACAATAAAAATCTATTTTATAAAACATAGTTCAAAAGTTTCTTGTTTTCTACATATGTAGAAAGTTTTCTACACTCATTTAATGGCTCTATTAAAGATCAAAAAAGACTTTTCTACAAAAAACCTCTTCCTCTACTAATACTATTTATATAAATAAAACAAATAGTAATTAGAGGACCTTAGAGTTAAATCAGCTAGAATGGTTTGTATGAAACTTAAAGTTCCCAAGAGCACTTTCGATAAAGCTATCAAATCAGTTAGTAAAGCCATCCCCAACAAAAGCATACAACCAATATTATCTAATATTCTTTTGGTTAATAACAATGGACACCTAAGCTTAAACGCTACTGATTTAGATTTATCCATAGAAGCTATTATTCCTTCCCAGAATACAGAGTCAGGTCGTATTACTCTTTCTGCCAAAAAACTAGAAGAAATAGTATCTAGGTTAGAAGAGGATGATATAGAGATTTCTGTAGATCCAGAGAACTATAAAACCAATGTGGTGTGCCGCAAAGCAAAATTTGATTTGGTTGGTGTTTCGGCTGATGAATTTCCAAATCCCAATAAACCAGACCCCAAATCTTTTTTACTCATAGATAAATCTAAATTTATTCATATAGTAGATATGGTTCAGTTCGCTGCTTCTCGGTATGACATTAATAATGTCTTGGGAGGTGTCTATATAGCTATTAGAGATAGTGAGGATAGACCACAGGCTAAGGTCATAGAGTTTGTCGCAACAGATGGTAATAGGCTCTCTAGTTACAGTTTAGAGACAGAGTTTAATGGAGACCTAAATAAAAAAGAAGCCATAGTACCAATTAAAGTTATGATGGATATTAATCGCATTATAGAATCCAGTGTTGATGAGCAAGTAGGGATTAGTTTTACTAATAGTCAAATAGTATTTAAGACAGAAGATAGATTAGTGGTTTCTCGTTTATTAGATGGAGTTTATCCTAGATATAAACAACTAATACCAAGCTCAGAAGTTCTTAGTAAAAGAGCCATAATAGACAGAAAAGAATTTTTGCATTGTTTAGAGAGAGTGGCTGTTATGGCTAATGAGATAACTAATTTAGTTCATCTTAATTTTGCAACAGATATTCTGACTATTCAGTCCAGTAATATAGACTACGGTCTAGCCAAAGACACTATTTCTATAGAATATACAGGCGAGGACTTGGATATTTATTTCAATGTAAGGTATCTTATCGAAGCCTTGAAGTGTATTAGCTCAGACCAAGTTGAGATACGGTTAGCAGAAAAACTAACACCAATAATCATAAAACCCGTATCAGATGAGCCTTTTATCCATTTACTTATGCCAATTAAACACAAATAATCAGCATAAACCCTGTTTTTAGTGGCATTCAGAATAAAATATATAAAAGATGGCTGAAGATAGCTCTAAACTAGAACTAAAAAACATAAAAGAACTGGTTGACTCTTTTTTGATTAATTCTGTCAGCGAAGAAACGAGGGCTCTTATAGTTAAATTAGTAGCAAGCCTAGAAACATGAAAAATAGCGCTGATTACAAAAACTCCGTTATAGCTGCGATTTTTCATTTTGCAAAAAATCTAGATGCTTATAAAGCCCAAGGACTATCTAATCAAAGCCAAAAAGAAATGATTTCTATGTTTATAGAAATCAATAAACTTATAGGCTACCTATCTTTATCTAAATCAGACTTAGAGCAAATACACAATTTTGTTAAACCTAAGCTTAATTACGAAGAATACAAAAAACTCAAACGCACTCTAGAATTACATTTCAAAAACAACTCTGATTTAAGCACCATTGCCATGGATATTGGCGACAACCTGAGTAACACTAATCGTTTATTACAACACGGCATAGATTATATTTTGGATAACCTCAAAAACAAAGACTTCAAAAGTAAAGCCAAATCTAAAACAGAGTTAATCAATAAAAGCCCCAAAAGTAGTCCTAGACAACAAGTGAGGGTTAAGAAGAAATCAGGTTTTTGGTCTTTTGTTAGGACACTTATTTTTTGGGCATTGTTGTTTTATGCTGGCAAATATGTCTATGAGAACTATATTTCACAGCACACAGGTAGTGTACAAGAACTTATCACAGAATACAGGGATAGCGGCAAACTCTCTCTGGGAGCTAAACCTAGCTCATCCAACACATTAAGAATAGAAGGCCCGACTTATATAATTCTTTCCATCAAAGACATGGAACCCAGACTTAGATCTCAGATACCCGG
Source organism: uncultured Gammaproteobacteria bacterium (assembly GCA_964487825.1). Lineage (GTDB taxonomy): Bacteria > Cyanobacteriota > Vampirovibrionia > LMEP-6097 > LMEP-6097 > CAZASO01. Next base: position 26,138 of record CAZASO010000010.1, on the reverse strand, counting down.
GCTCAGATTGGAGACAGCAGAAAGTAACAGTAGCGCTTCTATTAGAAGACTTATGGACGGGGCTATAGATGTGGCGGCGGCTTCTCGTATGCCTAGTATAGAAGAGCGCAAACAATCCCAAAGAACATCTAGGCTTTTGACTGATCATAAAATAGCCATGGATGCGGTTTTGATTGTAGTGCATCCCTCAAACCCAGTTAGCAAGCTATCTGTAGAAGACCTCAAAACTATTTTTACAGGCTATGCGACTTGGTCTCAATTCGGCTGGCCATCAAACCCAGCTCCAATAGAAAAATTCTCAGGACCACCAGAAGGAGGGACTTATACTTTTATGAAAGAAAGAGTTCTTTTCTCAGAGCCTTTTGCTGATGATGTAGTTCCGGTCGTTGGTATTAAACAAATGCTCAAAATGGTAGAGAACAACCCTAACGCAATTTCTTTTTTGAGCCTAGGAGATCTTCCACCGGAGTCAGCTATCCGTGTAATGCGCATATCTACTGTGTTTGATGCCAAGGGTTGTTTGCCGATGATAGGCTCTTCACTGAATGATGATGCGCTTCGCAGAGGAGAATACCCACTAACCAGATATGTTTATCTGCTTACAGCAGGAGACTTAAGTCAAAACCATGTGAAACTCATAGAGACTCTGCGCAGTGAAGCAGCGACAGAGGCTTTTGCTAAACATGGATTGCTGAGTATTTAAGAGCCTAGCAGACGGGACTTTTCGCGCAGGCTCTAAGTATGGCTCTAGCATTGCGTTGCAGACCTTTGAGCCCGGCTCTCATCAGAGGAGTCCCAGCGAAACGACTACGGAACTCATCTTCATCTTTGATCTCTAAAATAGAAGGCAAATGTAACCAATGCCCAACTCCAGACTCTGGCCAGAACTCTTTGAAGATGCGGCTTTTAGCGACTTCGTTGATTTTATGAAAATCTTTTTGATTATAAGGGCAGACTTCTTGACAGAGATCGCAACCAAAAACCCAGCCAGCAAGTTTGCTTTGAAGTTCTTCGGGGATTTCCCCACGGTTTTCTATAGTTAGATAACTGATACAACGCCTAGAATCTAGAATCCCATTGTGTTGTTGCTTGAGATCCCCATGAAGAGATAAGGCCTGAGTGGGACAGATGTCTAGGCAGCGACTACAAGCACCACAGTTAGCAATATCTGGGGGAGGATTGTTTTCTAGTTCTTCTATTTCTAGATCCGTAATGATTTCGAGTATAAAATTATAAGACCCAGTGCTTCTTGATATAAGCAAAGTATTACGCCCTTGGAAACCCAAACCCGCTTCAGCTGCAAAAGATTTTTCTAGGAGGGGCACCGCATCTGTAAAAAACCTAGAATGACGAAAAATATTTTCAAGTTCTGGTTTACGAATTAATTCTAGGACTTTGCGTTTGAGCACTTTGTGATAATCCTGCCCTACTGCATATGAAGCGACTCTGCCCCAGTCAGGGCCCGGGCTTGGAGGGGCTGGCGTATAGTAAGCGGCGCTAAGCATGATGATGCTTTTAGCGTTAAGTAGTAATTGTTCTGGTCTTGCGTTGATAGGATTGTCTCGCAAGAGATAGTGCATGTCTGCTGCGTATCCCCGATCTCGCCACTCCAAGAATTTGGTCTCAGCTTCCAGTAGAGTCTGAGCTTTGATAAAACGCAAAGAGCTGAAACCCATATCCAGAGCGCTTTTGCGGATTAGGTCAGCGATAGACACTAGTTGATGAACATTCCAGAGACAGAACCATTGGTGAAGACTCGACGAATACACTCAGCAAGAAAAGGTGCTACAGAGACTTGTACGACTTTTTTGGATTGATACCACATGGGTGCTAGTGGCACAGAGTTGGTAACTATAAGTTCTTTGATGGGCGAAGCCTCTATGCGTTCAAAGGCAGGCCCCGAGAGCACTCCGTGAGTGGCACAGGCATAGACTTCTTTCGCGCCTTTTTGCATAAGTAGATCGGCGGCTTTAGTCATAGTGCCAGCAGTATCTATCAAATCATCTATCAGAATAGCGGTTTTGCCTTCGACTTCTCCTATGACATTCATCACCTCGATGCTGTTCTGTCTATCATGGTGACGGCGTTTATCGACTATTGCGATAGGAATATCACCGATGCGTTTAGCATAACCCCGAGCCCGAGCCACTCCACCGACATCAGGGGAGACTATAACCAAGTCATCAGTATTAATAAAGCGTTTGATGTAGTCGATAATCACTGGAGCAGCATAGACATGATCTACAAGAGTATCGAAGAAACCTATGATCTGGTCAGAGTGAAGATCCAAGCATAAAACTCTATCAGCACCAGCTTCTCCGATAAGCTTGGCGACTAGTTTGCTGGTGATAGGCTCACGGCCAGCGGCTTTGCGATCTTGGCGAGCATAACCATAATAAGGCATGATGACATTGATGGTGCGAGCAGAGGCACGGCGCAAAGCATCAATGATGATGAGTAGTTCCATGAGGTTCTCGTTAACTGGTGGGTGAGTAGCTTGTACCAAAAACACATCAAAACCCCTGACACTTTCTTGGATTTGAACATAAAGTTCTCCGTCAGCAAAAGGTTTGATGCTGATGCTACCCAATTCAAGACCTAATTCTTTGGCTATTTCTTTGCCAAGTAGGGGATTTGCGCGGCCAGAGAAAATTTTGATTTGACGATCGTCCTTAAACTCAAGAGCCGTAAGCTCATCTTCTGGCAAACCTAAAACACGAGGGCTGCGTAAACGATCCATCTTGTATATACTAGCACATTTTGCTTGATTTTAGGGGACTTTAAGCCCTTGCTTTAGCGGAATCGTTATAAACGCAAGTATCTTTGCATTTAGTACAACTATTTGTAAAGATACTTGCGTTTGGTTAAAACTGGGGTACAATGACCTTAGTGTTCATTAAACGCAAATTTTGGCTTGGCTTAATAGAAGAGGCTTGGCAGCACAGGAACCTTATTTGGTTAACAGGCTTGAGGCGCAGTGGTAAAACCTCTCTTTGTCGTAGTTTGGGGGATTTAGAATATTTTGATGCTGAGGATTTAGATGATAGGGATAGGCTTGCCAACCCGAGGAAATTTTATGAAAGTCTTAATAAGCCTCAGGTCGTGATTGATGAGCTACATCGCCTCGACAATCCATCTGAGCTGCTTAAGATAGGAGCAGATTATTTCCCTGAGCTTCGGATTATAGCGACTGGTTCCTCGACTCTTGCTGCAACTAATAAGTTTAAAGACTCTTTAACTGGTAGAAAAACCAGTATCAAGATTAGCAATATGATTTCAGATGATTTAGAGGATTTTGCTAATTTAAATCTGGATCATCGATTCTTGAGAGGAGGGCTACCGCCATTTTTTATGGCAAGAGAACTGGCTGATTTTATGTTTGCAGAGTGGACGGAAAGTTTTTGGGCGAAAGATATAGAAGAACTTTTTCGCATAGACAATAAAAGGTCTTTTATGAAATTTTTTGAAATGCTAATGATTTTTAGTGGGGGTTTGTTTGAGGCGACAACTTTTAGCAAAGCCTGTCAGGTAGCGAGACCCACCATTCAGAAATATTTATCTATTTTAGAAGAGACGCATGTTGTTAGTATCGTGAGGCCATTTCATCAAAGACCCGCAAACGAGATAGCGGCAACCCCAAAAGTTTTTTGTTTTGATACGGGTTTTATTTCTTATTTCAATAGATGGCTTGACTTGGATTCCGAAAGGAAAGGGAGGCTTTGGGAGCATTGGGTTTTACTGGAGTTGCAAAGCAAACTACAACTAAAGGGCTTTAGTATTTATTATTGGCGTAATAAACAAAAACAAGAAGTAGATTTTGTACTTCTCAAGAGAGGACTAGCGCCGATTGTTGTTGAATGTAAATGGAGGCGGGATTCTTTTGAGGCAAAAAATATCGTTGCTTTTAGAAAGCATTATCCCGGCGCTCATAATTTTGTTGTTAGCGAGGATAGCAACAAAAAAATCCAAAGTGAAATGAAAGGTTTAGAAATAAACTTTCTGGGACTCAAAGCCCTAACCCAAGAGCTTTTGGCGTTAGACTAAAGGTATGTGTCCTAATTGTGTTCTTAATCAAAGTGCTGCATGGTCCTATCTTGGCCCCGGTTTGATTTGTCTTTTGTTTATGTTTCTAGGGATATATTTCATTAAACAAGCCAAGCAGTCCGGGGAGTTTGATGGAGATGAAGAAGAGCCGAAGTATAGCGTTTTCGAGGATTGAAATATTTTCTCTGGGGCTAATATAACAAGCCAGCTAGAGGGATGTTATTCTTTTGTTATGTCAATATTTGTTAAAGAGTTTGCAAGCTGTCGCAGCATGACTCTAAACAGAGTACCGCAAGTCGTAGTTGATACGGTGTTTCGATTTTTGCAGGCTTATCTGAGCTATACAGCAGAAAAGAGCGGGATCTTCATCAATATTGTTTAAGTCGACAACAAAATGAACGAGACTGGCAGGGGGGCATGAACCGGAACTTTCCAGAGTCAGCGATGCAAGCGGTGTGCCGCTATATCAGAGCGACAACGCCAGAAATCTTATTACCACAAAACGCAGAATTAGCTCAGGAGCTTACAAAGCAAAGCCCAGCAGAGCTGTATTCAGCTCTAAGTTCCGGACAAGGTTGCCCACAGACTAAGTTGAAAGAGAATGATGTGAGGCTTTTTGTGGCGGCAAATAATGCTGCTATTGCTTTCAGGGCTCTTCGCTTAGCAGAAAGAACACAATTCTGTAATTTTTTAGACCAAGCTTTTGCTAGCTTGCCATCAACGCAGTCTAAGATTAGGCAACTTTTAGAGCAGCTTTGCCCAGAAAGACCTAGGGCTTGGGAGGAGTTTTATGCAGAAGGGGAGAGCTATGCTTGTATAGATTAGACTCGTTGAAAGGTAGTCTACGCCAGTGTTTGCGTAGTCGAGGAGATTGGTTTCATAAACTCTTTGGACAGCTTTGTGTTTTTGAGGACTGATGCTAAAATATTTATATGCCAGTCGCTACTGCAGCCCAAGAGCCTCAACGGGTGGATTACCCGTGGATAGTGCGAGCGAGGCGATGGAAGCCAGAAAGGCTTCTACCACAACAATCATCAGGGATTCGTGTAACAAATCTCCCCGAAGGGCCTCGTGCCCTAAATCAAGTATCTTTTGAAAGGCCTTTCCTTTCTTATTTGAATGCAATGCTTCGACTTCTTTCTCAAACAGTAGCGGATTTTACCCCAATTCCGGAACTTAAACACCATGCTGTGCCAGAAGTCGCAGGTGGTCTAGACACCATCGCACTAGAGGATGTTGCACGAAGGGTTAGGGCTTCGAGGTATCTAGACCCTGAGCTTCCAAAAGCACCCCCAGAAGTAGTAAAAGCACTTTTGTGCAGACCAAATGCGATGGATTTGTTAGCAGCAACACAGCACCAACGAGAACAACTACAGCAAAAATGGAGCCCAGAGGCTATCCAGAGCCAAGCCCCAAGTCTTTTTGATGCATATGCAGAAGAGGTTCTTAGAATAATTACCAATTCTATTAGAACTTTGCTGGAAGACTTTCGAGCGACGATCGATTGGCCTAAAATCTGCAAGTATCTAGAAAACTGTATTTCTTCTCATCCCGGGCTCGCAAGAGAAATTAAAGTGGAGATGACGAAGCGAGTCAATTGGGATTTTGGTTCATCTAATACCTAAAGTGCGGTGAGCGCCAACACCCAAGAGATCAGAATGATCATAGTAGAAAGACTGATGTCATTTTCAAAACTGCGTTTTTCAGCCATCCTTAAACCAAAAGCATACTCAAATCTACAGCCTTAACCCTTGTATAGATTAGACTCGTTGAAAGGTAGTCTACGCCAGTGTTTGCGTAGTCGAGGAGATTGGTTTCATTGATGCCACCACTAGCCTCTAGTTCTATATGCCGATCTATACCATGTTGAGCGCAGAGCTCATAAACTCTTTGGACAGCTTGGCGTACTTGTTGAGGACTGAAATTATCGAGCATGATGATATCGACACCACTACGCAAAACATCTTCTAATTCTGCTTCATCTCGAACCTCACATTCTATGCGGCTTTGGCCTTCTTGATGAGCTTGGTGAATAAGCTCAGGGCTAAGTTTATTGAAGAGTAGATGGTTTTCTTTGATGAGTATCCTATCGCTGAGATTGTAGCGATGAGCTGTCCCTCCTCCATCTTTGAAGGCTTGTTTCTCCATGTAACGCAGTCCGGGAGTGGTTTTGCGAGTGTCTAGCAGCCGGACGGGTAAACCGTGTAACAGAGAAACTAGAGCGGCTGTTTGACTTGCGATACCACTTAGTCTCTGCAAAAAATTCAGAAGAGTTCTCTCTACGGCTAGTAGCACACGAGCATTGCCAGATAGAGTTGCGATGCTTGTTCCAGCATGGAAACCATCCCCATCATTGAGCTTAAACTCTATGTGATTATTAGTCGGACCCAGTATTTGCCCGCAGAGTTCTAAGCATAAAGTCGCAGCTAGGCTACCAGAGAGACGACCGCTTTCTCTAGCGACTATCTCTGCTTTGCAGTCTTCTGTTGGCCCAACCATAAGCTGGCTAGTGATGTCTCCGTCTGGCTTCAAATCCTCTTCCAGAGCGAGCTTAATGATTTTCTTATATTCTTCTGCTTGATTCATTTGTGGAGCGGTCTTAGAGAGTCTCTTTGCTATAATAACTGCTTGCTGCTTTGGCAGTGCTTAAATCATGGCTAAAAAAATCACAGGTTATATCAATCTCCAACTAGAGGCCGGCAAAGCTAACCCAGCTCCGCCAGTAGGCCCTGCTTTGGGGCAACATGGTGTGAACATCATGGAGTTTTGCAAACAATATAATGACGCAACCAAAGACAAAGCAGGTTTTGTTATCCCAGTTGTTATAACTGTTTATGAAGATCGTAGTTTTAGTCTCATCTACAAAGAACCGCCTGCCGCTGTTCTTATCAAAAAGAAACTCAAAATCGAAAAAGGCTCAGCTATTCCACATAAAGACAAAGTCGGCACTATTAATGATGCTCAGCTAACTGAGGTTGCTGAAGCCAAAATGCCAGACCTCAATGCTAAAGACCTCCGTGGAGCCAAGAACACTATCGCTGGAACGGCTCGCAGTATGGGGGTTCTAGTTAACAGATAAGGATATATCATGCCCAAAAACCGTAGTAAAAAACAAAACAAAATTAAAAGCCTAGTCCAAGAACATTCTGGACCTCTTGATTTGACAGAAGCCGTAAAACTGCTTCAAGAATTTTCGGCTGGCAGCAAAACAGATCAGACTGTAGAGCTTGCCATGCAGCTAGGTGTAGACACCAAAGCCAATGATCAACAGGTTCGCGCTTCGGTTGTACTTCCTTCTGGTACTGGCAAAAAGAAACGCATAGTGGTTATAGCCAAAGGTGAAAAAGTAAAAGAAGCTCGTGATGCTGGGGCTGATGAAGCTGGTACAGAGGATCTTGTCAAAAAAATCGAAGAAGGATGGATGGATTTCGATGTTTTAGTTGCTACGCCAGATTGTATGCCTATGCTCGGTAAACTCGGTCGGGTATTGGGTCCTAGAGGTCTTATGCCTAACCCCAAAGACGGTACAGTTACAGCAGATGTCAAACGCGCGGTTACAGATCTTCAGGCCGGCAAAGTTGCTTTTCGTACCGAGAAGACTGGTGCAGTCGTGCATATGCCTGTTGGCAAACTTAGTTTTAGTACTGAGGCTCTTGTGAAGAACCTAGAGGCAGCGATTTCTGAAGTCCAAAAAAACAAACCTGCTGCATCCAAAGGTTCGTTCATCAAATCTGTTTATATCAGTAGCACTCAGGGACCCGGCTTGAGAGTCAAGACTGAAGCGGCGTAATCGCGGCGGGCTTTTGCTGAGTTACCTCCGTCTAGCCACCTACGGCTGGCACATCCATTTCTGTGCCGATGGTTTCCATCACTTGAATATTAAAATCTGGAGAAAGCTCAGCATAGCTTAGTATATGCACATGAGGATCGAACTGTTCTATCAGTCTGAATAAAGGTAAACGCAGAGCTGGACCGCAGATGAGGACAGGTCTTCGTTCGGCTTGTTCTAAAATGCGCCGAGAAGCATTGGAGACGAGGGTTACTAGATTCTGAATTTGCTTTGGCTCGAGAACTAGAACCATACTATTGTCGACTCTTTGCAGAGCTTGTTCTAGTCGTTGCTCCCAACTGGGATGAAAAGCCATCGAAGGCAATTGCCTGTCTGGAGTAGAGAACTCTAAACAGATTTGTCTACCCAAAGTTACTCTTAGTTTTTCAGAGAGAACATCAGGATCTCTGACGCCTATGCTGAGGTCTTCTAGTTTTTCTAGGATGTAGTGGATATCGCGGATTGAAACCCGCTCCTTGAGTAGGTTTACCATCACTCGACGCATATCACCTAGGGAGAGGGATCCGGGGATTAGATTGTCTACTAGTTGAGGGTCCGCTTGTTTGACGGTATCTAGGACCTTGCGAACATCAGATTTTTCCAAGAGATCGTCTATATTTTTGCGTACTACTTCTGCGACATGGGCTGTGATGACACGCACCGCTGGAGCGGCTGGCCTATCCCAGTCTATTTGTTCTAAGTATTCAGGATCTACCCAATAAGCAGATTCTTGTAGAGCTGGCTCCCAGCCGGGCATTGAGCTAGGCGGGGCTTCTGAATAAACATTATCCCAATCTTCCCTCAGTATAAGGATTTTGCTTGGATAGACTTCAGCGCTAGCTACAGTAGTGTCTCTGATAACGACTCTGTATTCGTTGGGATTGAGACTAGGAGCGTCCATGATGCGCACTGAGGGTAGTATATAACCTAGGTTCAAAGTCAATTGGTGACGGAGACTTGCGATCTCTGGCACCAAAGTCCCTCCACGACTGGGGTCTGCTATTTCTAGTAGATTGGAGCCAACCCAAATAGCAAGTTTATCTACTTCTAGAAGAGAGTACATCATCTCTGGAGTAGCTCTTGGTGCACCACTACTATCTACATTTTCATCCAGCTCAATACCAGTATCCATGGGCTTTATAGAGCCAGTTTTGCTTTTGTTGTAAATAAAATACGAGGTCCCGCCTAGTAGGCTTGCTAAGGCTAGCAGGACTCCAGTAGGCATTCCCGGCAACAAAGCGAATATAACAAGTAGGGCCCCACCGACTGCAAAAGCACTAGGTTTCGCCATTAATTGAGCTGCTATATCTTCACCAAAACTATCGGCAGTAGAGCCTGCGCGGGTAACTATGATACCTGTGGCGATAGATAGAACTAGGGCTGGAATGATGGCAGAGATAGCATCACCTATAGTGAGGATGATATATTTCTGAGCAGCCATCTCGAAACTCAGACCTTTTTGGGTCATACCGATAGCAAGACCAGCGACTATATTTACTATGGTGATGATGATGCCCGCCATAGAGTCACCTTTTACGAACTTAGAAGCACCATCCATCGAACCAAAAAAAGCAGATTCTCTTTCAACTTCAGATCGCTTGGCTTTAGCTTGTTCGCTAGAAATCAATCCAGCATTGAAGTCTGCGTCTATGCTCATTTGCTTGCCGGGCATTGCATCCAAAGCAAACCTAGCACTAACCTCTGCGACTCTCTCAGCACCTTTGGTGATAACCATAAACTGTACTATTGTTATGATTACGAAAATAATTATCCCTACTACTATATTGCCGCCTGCGACAAACTGCCCCATGGCTTCTACTAGATGACCCGCTTCTCCATTCAGTAGAATTGAACGGGTAGTTGCGATATTCAGTGAGAGCCGAAACATAGTTGCTAAGAGCAAAAAAGTTGGCAAGGCAGCAAAATCTAAGGGGCGAGATATATATAGAGAGATACCTATACCTAAAACAGCAAGAGTAATATTCAAAGAAATATATAAATCCAAAAGTATAGGCGGCAAGGGAACGATGATGATCAGGATTATCCCGAAGATCAGCGCACCGACTAGAATTTCAGATAGTTTAATACTAGGCATTCATTAATGAATTTTATTTGGCTTAGTTTAAGGCTTGATTAAGAGCCTGTATTCATTAAGCCACAGTTTAGACTCAAAATACTCTAATGAAGCTCTTTCGGTTATACTTGTGCTTGTATGTCTAGGCTGAATTTGAATGTTATTAAGTTGAGTCCCCTTTGCTTTATTTTTTCTGGGTCTCTTATTCTTGCAAGTCTATTTTTTATGATTCAGTCCTTCGGGACTTTTGGGGCACCAGTTAGACCCGGCTTGGATTTTATTGGTGGCACTAAACTTGAGTATCGTTTTAAAGCAGAAAGCTTGGCTAAGAGTTCTGTGCCATTGAACTCTGAGACTGTGCAGAATCTACTCAAATCTATAGGGCTGGGCAGCAGTCAAGCGATGATTTCTAAGGATGCGGACCCTGTTTTGATTTTGCGTAGCAGGGCTATTTCTGATGATCCTATTGCCGAGACTCTCGCGAGTGAACTTCGGGCTCATTATGGAGATTTCGAAATCAAATCCATAGATACTGTAAGTCCTATCATCGGACCAGAACTTTTTCGTAGTGGTTTAACAGCGCTCCTGCTCACCATAGTAGCTATAGTGCTTTATGTGTCTAGCCGTTTTCGCCCTGATTATGCGGCTTGCGCTATTATTGCCTTGGTTCACGATGTGACCATTGTTGTAGGACTTTTTGCTTATTTAGGCTTATATCAAGGTATAGAAGTGGACATGATGTTTATTACAGCTCTCCTTACAGTTTTTGGTTTTTCGATACATGACACCATTGTTGTGTTCGATCGTATCCGTGAAAATCAAAAACTAGAAAACAAAAATTTTAATTTTGATGCAGTGGCAGATCTAAGTATCAATCAGGTAGCGGCTCGCAGTCTTGCGACTTCTTCGACAGCCTTGATAGTCTTGGCTATATTGTTTTTTTATGGTGGGGAGAGTACCAAAATTTTTGCGGCGGCTATGTTTGTCGGTATGTTTATCGGAACTTACAGTAGTATTTTTTTGGCGAGTCCTTTATTGGTTATTTGTCGTAGGCAGGGTTTATTACGCTAACAGACCTTGCTCCCAGAGCGTGTCCTTAAGTCTCTATCCATGCGGATGCTGCTTCAAAGCGGCGTTTTTCGGGGCATCCATGGCCTCAACAAAAAAGCACCCCAGAAGGGTGCTTTGAGTAAATATATATACGCAGTAATTTAGTTGCGTTGAGCGCCCACTAATTCACGATTTTCCGCGAATTGGCTAGCAGCGGCAGCAGTTGTGGTAGTACCGGCATTTCTAAACAATCTTGCCCATCTTTCGATTACTTCTGCTTGGCTAAGATTTTCTCTATCGGCCAAGGTTTTAATGATTGAAAGAGCCTCGGGGCTAAGACGGAAAGAAACCATTTTTTTGGCCTCACCATAAATAGGCTTGGGGCCAGTTTTTTTTCTTTGTCTATTTTCTAACATCTTTCCTCTTCTCTCCTAAAGAACCTATAATATGTAATTATACTATAAGCTCAGTCTATTGTAAATACTAGACATCCTTAAACCATGATAAAGATCACCTAGGTTTTAGGCGCTATCGCCTAATACTATCCTAGGCTTTCATAAAAGTAAAGTGTTTTTACATAAGAATAAATTAATAAGAAAGTCCTTAATTTTGACTCTTAATTCCTCTGGGCTCCCGGAATTATCTATAACAAAATCGGCTTTTTGAGCCTTAATCTCTTGGGATAACTGTGATTTGATGCGCTTTTCTAGCTCTAGGGAGCTAAGTTCAGGGTTACGAAAACCCATTCTTTTCAGCTGTAATTCTGGCTTGCAACTTATGACCAAGATTTTATCGTAGCGGGATTCTAGTTTAGCCTCATAAAGCAGAGGCACTAGGTTGACTACGAGGGGGGCCTGAGAATTGTCAGAGAGCCATGCCTCAAAGCGCTTAGCGACTTCTGGATGTAATATTTTTTCGAGTTTTTGTCGTCTGGCGCAAGTCACTGGGTCATCTCCAAAAATCAAAGTAGCGAGTTTGCTTTTGTCATAAGTCCCAAACTCTTGGATAAGCTTATTCTGAATGTCAGGATCTTTGTAGAGTTCTTGAACTACGCTATCACTATCTAAGACAGGAATACCTTCATCTTGGAAATAGCGCCCTGCTAGGGATTTGCCACAAGCGATACCGCCTGTAAGACCTAGGATAAGAGGGCGCTGGGACATCGAGACCATTTTAGCAAGCCGAGAGGGATTTCGTTACAGGTCTATTGTATGCTGGAATAATGCGGGATTTAAGTCGCAAAGCCCAAGGACATACTCTTATAGAATTAATCGTTATCATAGGTATGTTGGCTGCGGTGACTGCATTGCTCTACGGTTACTATAACCAAGGTTGGCGCTTCTTCAATAAAAGTTTTAGTTTTGGTTTACTACAACGCAATGCCAGAGTGACTCTTGAGGATTTGGCGGATCGTCTTAGACATGCCAGCCGAGATTATATTTATACGGATACATCTTATAGTCCGGGGGTACCCTTTCCAGTAGATGCTCTCTACGATAAACCTTATATATATTTTGCTGTGCCTAATATTAGTTTTGAGATAGACGATAGTAGAGAGAAGGCAAGCAAGGAAGCTGCTAAAGCAAGAGAAGCTCGTTCTAATCCTGTAACTAGCTTATGGAGAGAGATTAAGCCGATAGTTATTAATCCTCTCAAAAAAGAAAAAACAGCAGCTGAACAAAAATCAGAACAGGGATTATTGAGTGCAAGTACTAAGTATTCAACAGTTACTAGTTATGATTATTATTTGTGTTATTTTTCTGCAGCCAAGTCAGATCCAGAAACAGGTCCAGATCAGCGTTTTACCAAGAGCGCAAGATTGAGATTGTTGCGTTATCGAAATCAATCTACTGAGTATACCGAAAGTCCCGGCCGAGCCTGGCCTTTTTTGCCACCAGAGTTAGCTGAGGAAGATATCCCGGACGATAAAAAAATCTCTAAGCAATCTTATATTGGTCTTGTTCAAAGAGAAGATCTTGGACCAGAGTTTTCTATTTATAAATCTACTGTTGTGTTTGATTATTCGGGAGATAACTATGACAAATTATTTCTTATCCGAGTCAATTTGTATGATGAACAAAGTTCCACCCGAGTGAGTTTTCAAACAGCAGTAGCTCCGCGAAATTGATGAAAGGCTTTGCTAGATTAGTTTTGATCTCTTGTGCTCTCCTTGTTTTGGCGAGTTGCCACAAAATTATAGATAAAGACAGTCTCTGTCTTAATTTATCTTCGGAACCTAGTACTTTAGATTGGAATAAGGCTAGTGATGCTTTCTCTTTTGATGTCATCTCTAATCTTATGCAAGGACTTACTCGCTATAAGCAAGATGCTCAGGGGCATATAGGGATCGAACCTTTGATTGCCAAATCTTGGAAAATAAACGCTAAGCAAGACGAGTATATTTTTTATTTAGATGAGAGGGCTAAATGGCAAGACGGGTCCCCTGTTAGGGCTCAGCAGTTTATAGATTCTATAGAGAGGACTTTGGATCCTAAGACGGGAGCCCCTTATGCTGAACTGCTTTCCTTGATTGATCTTGAGAGGAGTAGGGCTTTGGGGGAAAGGCAGCTATATATTAAGCTTAAAAAACCAGCCCCTTATTTTATTTATATGACAGCTTATGCTTTAATGCTGCCCATTCGTAAAGATTTAATTGAGCGCTATGGTTCTGATTGGACTGAGCCGGGCAAGCTTGTTACCAATGGTCCTTATCGATTAACTAAATGGCAACACGAATACAAAATCGAGCTCACAAGATCTGAGGCTTATTGGAGAGAGCCAGCAAAGATTTTTAGGATTAAATTTTTTATGGTTCCAGAGCAATCTCAGGCTTTCACTTTGTATCGTAATCAACAGTTAGATTTAGTAGATGGTCGCTCTATTCCTAGTAGTGAGATGAGAGCTTTTCAGAACTATGATGCAAAGCCTTTTGGAGAGAGTGTTTGCAGGGGGGAGCATTGTGTTTTGCGCCGGGCCTTACTTAGAAGTACTTATGTTGGTTTTAATACTCGCAAAGCACCTTTGAATGATGTACATTTGCGCCGAGCTTTGTTTTATTCTATAGATCGTAATGCTTTGGTCGCGGCTCTCAAGCGAGCTTATGTCGCAAGTGCTAGCTGGATACCTTCAGGCTTGCCAGAATATTTTCATCCAGAGCTGTCTGATCCTGATAGGGCTTATGATCCAGACTTGGCTCGCAAAGAGCTAGCCTTATCTTCTTATACAGTTGGGCAAAAACTAATTTTCGCTTTTCCTAGTAGTGAGGAGGCTAGACTTATCTCTGAGACCCTTCAGGCGATGTGGACTAGAGAGCTGGGTTTAGAAGTGGAGCTGCGTAGCATGGAATGGAAAGCCTATCTCAATAGTCTAGAACACAGTCCCCCAGATATTTTTAGACTGAACTGGACGGCGGACTATCCAGATCCAGATAGTTTTATGCAGATTTTTATGACTCATAATCCCATTAATTATCCAGCTTGGTCGAATGGCCTCTATGATCATTTGATACAAGAGGCCGCAAGAAGCCCTGATACTAAATTGAGACAAGCCTTATATTTACAAGCAGAAAAACTCTTATTAGACAATGCCGTAGTAGCGCCTTTGTTTACTAATACTCAAACTATTATTCATAGAAAAAATCTAGAGAATATTAATATTAATGCGATGGACATGCTTTTTCTGGATAGAATAAACAAATAAAAATGAAAAACGAACAAGAACGACAATTAAATTCTTTTTGGGACCCTTTGCAGGTTTCAGCAATAAGTTCAGAAGAGACTCGCAAATTGCGTTTCTGGGCTTCTTTGATTTTTGCCTTAGTGTTAGTCTCTCTAGTTTTGGTTTTCGCTTGGCTGATTATTCCTAGTGGTGAGCGTCTCAAAATACGCAAGGGAACCAGTATCATGGTTAATGGCAAAACTACTGCTTCCAAAAAAGTTATTCATACTGATGGTTTGCGCGAGGAGTTAGCTATAGAACAGATTAAAGTCGGGCCCCCTGAAGATTTGGCTTCTCAGTCCCCTTTGCTTAAGTCAGCTCCTTAGTTTTGCTAGAGCGCTCCGCGATAGAGAGAGGATTTCCTCTAAGCTTTTTGAGGAGCAGATCTCATCCATAGGATGTTTCTGAGCAGCGCTCAGGAAAGTTTGGGCAGCTACCACAACTCTTTCCAAAACATCTTGGACCAGAGTCGGATTCACGGTTCTTATACCAAGGTGGAGTTTTTGTAGGGCCGTGATGATTTCAGAACTATGTGAGAGGATTTGCGTTGGATCTCCATCATGGGAATTACTAAAGGTTCTTCTTAACAGTTCTAGAGAGTTTGGGATACTACTGCCACCAAGAAGACTATTCTTAATTCCACCAAGAGCAACTGAGGCTGCTGCAAAGGCAGCTGTAGGTATTAGACCGATTACTAAAGCTTTAGCACCAAAAAAAGTCATAGCTAAAATACTTAAAATCCCACTAAATCCAGCAGCAAGGGCCGTACAGGCAGCACCTAACCACCTGATGCTTTCGATAGCTAAGCTAGGACTCGAAGACGAAGAAGGGGTATGAAAGTTTTTTAGATTTTCTTGAGCGAATGTGGTTAGTTTATTCACCGCATTATTAATTGGAGGTGAGGCTGGGCCACCTTCCCTTACAGGAATTGGCACCGAGCTAGTCCCGATATCGATTGCTCTTGCCGACATAATGTCAATATATTGTATCACTGATTCCGGAGGGGGTCTTAAATTATTTTTTAGCTTCTTTGAGAATATTTAATTATTAGGCCTTCACAATATGTAACATTACTGTTACTATTCATGTCTATCGAATAAAGGTATGGGAGGAATATAGCTTAATGTTTGGACCGCACTTGTTAATGGAAGCTTCTGGCTGTGATTATAAAGCCCTTACGGATATATCAGTACTGACAGAATTGCTTGATGAACTTCCAAACAAGATGGGGATGACCAAGATAATGCCTCCTTATGTTTTCAAATATAATGGTTTAGTGGAAGATGACTGGGGTTTGAGCGGTATAGTTCTTATCGCCGAAAGTCACTTGGCTTTTCATACTTTTCCTGACAAAGGTTTCGTTACCGTAGATATTTTTAGTTGCAAAGACTTTGATGTTCGCCAAGCAGTATCTATGATAGTAGATGTTTTTAAGCCTCGTTCTTGGGATGAACAGCTTCTTATGCGTGGAAGAGAGTTCCCTCGTTCCCTCACCAAAGCCGCCATGATTATCGAAAATGAAAGACAACAACATTTCGATCAGCTCGTGGCTGTCTAAGTGGAGACTTCTTTAGATACAGATTTATTAATAGCAGAAGGGTTTTTTAAGAAAAGCCCTTCTTTGTCTGATGCTCAGCTTTTGGATTTTATTCTGGCTTGGCATGAGAGAGGTGAGACTAGTGCTGAATTACTGTCTTTTGTAGATTATGTTTTTGCGCAGAAAGCCCGCATGGAGACTGGTTTTGAGGTCTATGACTGTGCTGGGACAGGAGGTGACAAAGCTAATACTTTTAATATATCAACGACAGCAGCAATTATTGCAGCAGGGGCTGGGCTTCGTATCAGCAAAAACGGGGGCCGCAAAACTACCAGTAAAGCCGGATCAGTAGATGTTCTGGAGGCCCTAGGCTTCAATCTAGAAGCCAGTCCCGAGCGAAGACTCCAAGGACTTAAAGAACATAATCTGGCTTTTTTGGCTAGTAAAATTACAGGAGACTTGCTGCTTAGGGTCAAAAATCTTTGCAGGCAAGCACAGACTAGTTCTTTTATTAGCCTGCTGGGTCCCCTGACCAATCCTATTAAACTCAAAGGTCAAATTATAGGTTTAGGGCAAAAACGCTGGCTAGAGCCAGTGAAGGGGGTTCTAGAGACACTGATTTCTAGAGCCGAATTGAACAGGGCTTGTTTATTGCGTTCTACCAATATTCGCTTGGATGAGTTGAGCACTGCTACAGAAGCTCAACTGGAGTTCTTGTTCCACTCCGCTTCTGGTGTTAAAAGTCGGCTTTTTAGTTTTAGACCTGAGGATATAGGGTTGAGACGCTCCAGTATCAGTGAGCTTGGTGGCCGTGATCCAGTGCATAATGCTGAGCTTATCCGCTCAATTTTGGATTTCTTGCCGTCTCAAAGCAAGAAAGCTGTTCTAGAAGCCGAGGGCGAGCCTAGCGCAAGCACGAATGATTCTATGGCAAGTAAACTAGAGACCGCTTGCCTGAATGCCGCTCTATTACTGCTTTTGGATGGAGATCTAGATGCCCTGCTAACAGAAGAGGATTTCAGGGGGCAACTAAGACATCATTATATGAGAGCCTACGAGGCCGTAGTCAGTGGCAAGGTTTGGGCGAATTTTACTGCTTTACTTAACTTGTTAAAGACTTAAACAAGACTTATAATTGGTGGCATGGTGAAAAGATTTTTGGTTGCGGGATTGATTTTTGTGAGCATCATAGGTGCTCCTTTGGTGCATGCTCAAGACGAATATGATGACCCGCAATTATATGCGCAAGACAAACTTGTAAATGCTCAAGCTCAGTATCAGCGCCTCAAAAATCAAGAACAAGCTCTTGAGAAACTTATGAAGGCTGTTAAAAAAGACCTTAGGGCTGCTAAATTAAGAGCCAAAGCTGAAGGAGTTCAAAAACTTGCGGATTCAGCAAGACAAGACGCTGCTCTTGGAGTTGAGCAAGCTGGTATAGCTGTAGATCTACCAGATATGATGTCCACCAAAGGCGTACAAGCCGTTGCAGCAGGGACTTCTAGCGGGCCTAGTAGTAGAGAAAAAGAAAACATAGACCTTATGTTTAGAGATAGACAAAAACAAGAGTCAGCGGTTTTCTTTCCCGGCGCTCGCTCTAAGACTATAGCTCCTGAGTATATTAAGTAGTTGATGAAGTTTTTACTACTTCCCTTATGTTTATTAATTCAGATTATATTTGCTCCTAAAGTCAATTTACTTTTGGCTTTGATTTTGGTTTTTGCAAGTTTGACGACTCTCTCTGAAACCCTCTTGCTGTCTGTCTTTGCGGCGGCACTTACTTCTGCACTACTCTATCAAGAACATTATCCTTGGGTATATATTGGGGTAGGACTTTTAGCTAGTTTGCTTAATCCTAAGCAAATCCCTGATAAATTTATCCTTACTCTACTCTACGCCATAATTTTTACTGCTCTGACTGAAATCTTAAATCCTAACTCTAGTAGTTATTTCGATAGATTGATTTTAAGTGTGCCTTTGGCGACATTGGCTGTAATCCCACTGTATTTTATACTTTTATATTTTAATAAAACCCGAGGGACTAAGAATTTTTATGAATCAAGTCGCAGATAAAATTAAACTAGAAGCCTCTTGGTTAGCTGTTTTGGGCTCGGAGTTCACAAAGCCCTATATGCAAGAATTGCGAGAATTTTTACGACAAGAGATGAGTGCTCATAGAGTCTATCCTTCTGGATCAGAAATGTTTAATGCTTTTAATTACACTAAGTTTGAAGAAGTTAAAGTTGTGATTTTGGGTCAAGACCCTTATCATGGTGAAGGTCAAGCTCATGGGCTTTGTTTTTCCGTTCCCCGCGGACAGAAACCACCACCTTCTCTCGTTAATATTTTCAAAGAACTCAAACAGAGTCTAGGGCTGGAACTCCCTAAGCACGGTTGTTTGGAGGCTTGGGCAAGACAGGGAGTGTTTTTGCTTAATAGCGTCCTAAGCGTAAGAGCCAGTGAAGCCAATTCCCATGCGGGTCGTGGTTGGGAAGGGTTTACAACTAGAGCCATAGAAGAACTTAATGCCCAAAGAAATGCTTTGGTGTTTTTGCTTTGGGGCAGCTCAGCTCGCTCTAAAGCGGCATTAATAGACTCTTCTAGGCATCTAGTGTTAGAAGCTCCTCACCCTTCACCTCTTTCTGCGCATAGAGGTTTTTTAGGTTGCGGACATTTTGCAAAAGCTAATAAATATCTTATAGAACAAGGCAAGGAGCCTATAGACTGGAGCTTACAGTGAAACAAGCTTTTTATTTACAGAACCTAGACACAGGCGAGACACTTTTAGAAGAAGGCTTAGATTATATTTTTCATCCAGCTAGTTTTCTCAAACTTTTTACTGCTCTTATGGCTAGAGATATCTTGGAAGCTAAGCTTAATCCAAGTCCAGCTCAAGCAGAGTATCTTGGTTTGTATAGAGAGCATTTGATAGCAGCGATAGAAGCTAGCCTCAGAGACTCTGATAATGATGCGCTGCACTATGTAGTGGACTTCATCTCTGAAACCCAGTCGGGGCTTGAGCTTGAGCCTAGTGCTTTTGAGGATTTTTATTTTCGTCGCTCCCAGATTAGTTTGCATTTTGCTAGCCCTAGTCTTCGCATAGCTAATAAATGTTTTGAGTTTGATTATTATGGTAGGGATAGGCAGCTCAAAGCCAAAGAGCCTAATCAAGCCAGCTTGAGAGACATAATTAAGATAGTGCCTTTGATTTTGGA
This sequence comes from uncultured Gammaproteobacteria bacterium, assembly GCA_964487825.1. GTDB lineage: Bacteria > Cyanobacteriota > Vampirovibrionia > LMEP-6097 > LMEP-6097 > CAZASO01. The sequence goes on along the minus strand of CAZASO010000010.1, from coordinate 6,675 downwards.
GTCTCGTAGTATAGATTTAAGTTCTATGTTGAAGCGTCATAGGCCTAGTGCAGATTATCAAGCAGAGGCTTTTATCGCAGGGGCTCTAGATCTCCAAGGGGAATTTTATTCCAAGGCTGCTTGGACTTCCAAGGTTAGACATGATCTCTGTGTTTTTCCTTGGAAGGGGGCGCGATTTTTAAGTATTGTTATGAGCGAAGCTAATTCTGAAGCGATTTTCAGGGATTTGGTCTCAGCGAAGCTCTCAAAGCTGCTTGCTTAAGGATGCGCTGAAAAACGAAGTTTTGAGGCGACATCCGGCATAGATAGAGGCTTAAGGACCCGCGCTGGGAAACGCAGTTGGCGAGCAAGTCAATTACAGGGTCAGAAGACAAAATACAAGTCAAGGGCTACAATCAAAACATGACCACAAGCACCCAAGAATCTACTCAGTTCTGTCTCAACGAAGATCAGAAAATGTTACAACGCATGGTGAGAGAACTTGCTTCTGAACAGTTTGCAGAGAGAGCCAAAGAAATAGATAAAAGCCACAGGTTCCCTCATGAGAATGTGCGCATGATGGCAGAGGCAGGGCTTCTGGGGCTCACCATAGATCCCAAATGGAACGGAGCTGGTATGGATTACATTTGTTATGCCATAGCAGTGGAAGAGATTTCTAGAGTCTGTGCTGCGACTGGGACTATTTTTTCGGCTCACCTATCTCTTTGTACTCGTCCTATCCAAGACTGGGGTAACGATGCTCAAAAAGAAAAATTCCTTAAGCCCTTGGCTAGCGGAGAGAAACTCGGAGCTTTCGGTTTGTCTGAACCGGGCAATGGCTCAGATGCTGCGGCCATGAATACTACAGCTACAGAAGACGGGGATGCTTATCTTCTCAATGGCTCCAAAGCATGGATTACTAATGGGATTGAGGCTGAGATCTATCTGGTTCTTGCTCAGACTAGTCGAGAACTTAAGCACAAAGGCATCACAGCTTTTCTTGTAGAAAAAGGTACAGAGGGATTTAGTTTCGGTAAACCAGAAGACAAACTCGGTATTAGAGCCAGCTCTACGACCCAGTTGCATTTTGATAATTGTAGGGTCCCCAAAGCTAATATCCTAGGCAAAGTAGGAGATGGCTTCAAAATAGCGATGAGCACTTTGGATGGAGGACGCATAGGCATGTCTGGACAAGCTATCGGTATTGCAAGAGCCGCTCTGGAAGAGTCTTTGAACTATGCCAATGTTCGTGAGACTTTCGGTCAAAAACTTATAGAACACCAAGCCATCCAATTCAAACTAGCTGATATGTCTACGGATATAGATGCAGCGAGATTTTTAACTTGGGCTGCTGCTGCTGCTCATGATAGAGGGGAACCCTTCACGCGCTTAGCTGCTCAAGCCAAAGTGTTTGCTTCAGAGGCAGCCATGAAACACAGTATCCAAGCGGTACAGATACATGGGGGTTATGGTTTTACTACGGAATATAATGTCGAGAGATATATGCGTGACGCTAAGATCACAGAGATCTATGAAGGCACTTCAGAGATACAACGCATAGTCATAGCGCGAAATCTATACAAAGAATATCTCTAAGCTTTTTGTCTAGCTCTCTCGTGAGCAAGAAAATCCATTTTGCCACGAAGGTCAGCACCAATGCGTTCTATGGGATGCTCAGCTTCTTTGCGGCGAGTGGCTTTGAAGCCCGCACAAGCGGCTTGGTTCTCTAGGATCCAGTTCCTAGCGAAGGTTCCGTCTTGGATATCAGAGAGTACGCCTTTCATGCGTTCTTTGACTCCTGCATCTATGACACGAGGTCCAGAGACATAATCACCATACTCGGCGGTGTTGGAGATGCTATAACGCATGCGAGCAAGACCACCTTCGTAGATGAGGTCTACTATAAGTTTGACTTCATGTAGACATTCGAAGTAAGCCATCTCGGGGGAATAGCCAGCCTCGACCAAGGTCTCAAAGCCAGCTTTGATGAGGGCTGAGAGTCCTCCGCAAAGTACGGCTTGTTCGCCGAAAAGATCTGTCTCGGTCTCTTCTCTGAAGTTGGTTTCAAAAACACCAGCTCTAGTTCCACCTACGGCTTTGGCGTAAGAGAGAGCAAGGTCTTTGGCGGAGCCACTAATATTCTGATGAACAGCGATAAGAGCAGGCACTCCAAAGCCTTGTTGGAAGACTATCCTAACTCTGTGACCGGGGCCTTTGGGGGCTACCATAATGACATCTACATTGTCGGGAGCTACTATCTGGTTAAAGTGTATAGAGAAGCCATGAGCCACCATAAGGGTTTTACCTGCTGTGAGATAGGGGCGAATCTCTGAGCGATAGACAGATGCATGTAGCTCATCTGGTAATAAAATCATAATCACATCTGCTTCTTGGGCAGCATCTCTAGCGCTCATGACTTTGAGACCATCAGCCTCGGCTTTGGACCAGCTCTTGGAGCCTTCATAGAGACCTATGCGCACATCACAACCACTATCTTTGAGGTTGAGGGCATGAGCATGGCCTTGAGAGCCATAACCTATAACAGCGATCTTCTTGGATTTGATTAAGTCCAAATTAGCGTCTACATCATAATATACTTTTGTTGTCATAAAGAGCCATTATAGCAAAGACTTAATCAGTGGCTCTATGATACTCAGGGAGCGCCTTTGCGGGCTTAAGAAAGCAACTACTATTAGAGATGTGCGGGCAAAAACTCTCTATTACTAAGTTCGTTACCAATTTTAAATTTAGAGCGTAACAAATAAACTGCTACGCCCGACGGTTCAACCCCGTAGGCTCTCTCATAAAGTTTAGAGAGATGGTTAAAAGCATTCTCATCATCCATAGATTCGATTAGCATCAAATCCTCTTCCTCAAGGGCTTCTACAAAATTATTGATGATGATATTTGTTAGAAACATTTACTCTTACAATTTGCCCTGCTGTTTATCTCGGCATTCTTAGTCATAGGGACTAGGTCTATTAGATGTAGATGATGTTCTCTAGTATTAGAACCGTAGTTAAAAAAACCATAACCCTAGCAGAGGCTGAGATTCCCCTCTTAGAGCGGACTTTGCGCATTAGGTATAAGTACCTATAAACTCACCGTAAAAGTAAATTGACGGCTTGAGAGATAGGCGGTAAATAGGTGAAACGCCCTCGTAGAGACCAAATCAGGGCATAGACTGCTATAAGTTTAATGAAGATCCAGTAAGAAGCTATAAGGCTGCCAGTCGCTTGGACTAGAAGTTTTGCGCTAGTTTCAAAAATAGCTAAAAGACTGAGAAAATTAGCTAGAAAATTAACGAGTACTGTGAGCAGTTGAGGCAAAAATCCAGCGATCATATTAAACAAAATCGCTTGGTAACAGTGATAACGAACAAAATCCTTAAGATGTATGCCACGAGCATTGGCAACGATAATCCAAATCAATGGAACCCAAGAAACAAAGGGGATAAAGATCCCTGTATAGAACAGAGCGCAAGGGATTTTTTCTCGCCAATTAGGAATGTGTGAATAAAATGACATCGTCTATAGAATGAAAAACCTTCTCTGAAGAATCTGATAGTTTTTTGATTTTGAAGCTAGAGCTAGCCCTCTCATCTGCTAAATAAAATATCACAAATTGAGCAGATTTTTTGAGAGCTTTTTCTAGTTGTTTGCCAATTTTGGCGGCCTCGTAATCGTAGTCTATGACTAGGTTTGAGTCAGCAGCTCTAAGTTTGGAGGCTAGGGACATGGCTTCCAAAGTATCATCACTAATAATATATAGTTTGTGGGTGGGCTTAGAACTCTGCCCCATCAGTAGAGCCAGTCTCTCCACACCAAGAGCCCAGCCAGCAGAAGGAGTCTCTGGTCCCCCGAGGCTAGAGACTAGACCATCATATCTACCACCAGCAAGAACGGTGTTCTGCTGTCCTAGATTGGGGTCTAGGCTTTGTATCTCAAAGACACTGTGATTGTAATAATCCAAACCCCGAACTAATTTCGGATTGATAACTATTTGGCATTGCTCAGCCAGTCCGAGTTTGTCTATGCCACTAAGTATCTTGGACCAGATAGCCTGAGAGTCAGCATCATAATAATCACTAAGCAAAGGAGCGTTGTCGTAGAGGGCCTGATCTGCTGGGACCTTGCAATCCAAGACCCTAAGCGGGTTCTGGAGCATTCGTCTCTTGCAGTCTTCGCAGATTTGATTCTCTATGGTAGTTAGGAAACTTAGTAAAGCTTCGCGATAGTTCTTGCGAGTAGATGAGTTACCAAGAGAGTTAATATGCAGAGTTAAATCCTTAAGACCTAGTTGGGATAATAGTTCTAAGCCCATAGAGATCAGTTCCAAGTCTGCCATTGGGCTACTAGAACCAAGTAGTTCTACGCCTATCTGGTGAAACTGCCTGTAGCGCCCAGTTTGAGGTCTCTCATATCTGAACATAGGCCCCCGATACCAAGCCTTAAAGGGTCTAGGACCCATATCCAGACTGTGTTCTATGTAGGCGCGTGCGATAGCCGCAGTAGCTTCTGGTCTCAGGGTTAGTGAGCGGTCACTTTTGTCCAAAAAACTATAGATTTCTTTGTTGACTATATCCGAACTCTCTCCTACAGCACGAGCAAAAAGTTCTGTGCTCTCGAAAATAGGGGTCCGTATCTCCTTAAACCCCCTAGCCTCTATAACCCGCATGGCGACAGCTTCTATGTCTTGCCAGAGGCTAGATTGGTCTGGGAGTATGTCTTGAGTCCCTCTTGCTGCCTTAAGTTTGCTCATTTTCGGGGATAGAAGTGTAGGCATTGAGCGTGAAAGAAACATTCAGAGTATCATCTTGCACACTATCTATAATGCTAGCACCACGACCTTTGGCGAAGCGGGCATCCTGATTAGTTCCTGAGCTTTTGTCGCCTTGTCTGGTGATATTGATATCACTGATATCGACAGCTTTATAGTAAGTTATAAGTCCCTCGAAAAAATTTCTATAATCTTGAAATTTGCCACTAGAGTCAATGTTAATGGAGGTTTTGAGCACTTTCCCTTTTGGCAGATTTTGCTTTTTTTTGCGCATTTGGGCTTGGACTCTTTTGTTGATTTCTTGGCCGCCCATAGCTATAGCGGTGGCTTCTCTAGGTACAAAACTTTTGATCTCAATGAGATTGTTGCGAGCAAGAGCCTCTAAGTCCCGAATTAAAATACCTCTGCGAGAACTGCTTGGGATTTGGGTTTTGAGGGCAGTGATCTCATCTACAAGAGCAGTGATCTCAGTTTGGAGAGTTTCTAGATCTTCTTCTCGATAACGAGGGTGTCGCATCTCGGTTTTTAGACTGCGAATATCATGAATAAATTTATTCTGCTGCTCTAATATTGGCAGAGTCCAAAAATAAGCTGTAGCAGCTACTATGGCAACAGAACTAACAGCAAGAATGGTTTTTTCTCTTTCTTGTAGGGGCACGGGGAGCAGTCCTTAACCTAGGCTTAACCAAGGATATATATATTGAAGCATGAAGGGGGGTAGAGGACAATGCAAGGATCTGCAATAGGAGCTGAACAAAGAATACAAGCCATTGAGCTGCGCTGCGAGCAGGCTCTAGGCCCCATTGCGACACAGGACTCACATCAACGCCTATCCAAAGGGTTGCATAAGAATTTTAAAGAACCAGATTTTAGGGCTGTAGCATCTATGATGCAAAACCAAATGTACGCAGCCAACTTCAGTAAAGATGAAGATGACAAGAGTAGCATCAATAATATTTTTGATATGACTATGATGCAAGAAACTCTAGGAGTCCCTCTCTCAGAGCCTTTCAGCCAGAGTGTGATCCCCAACCCACCAGAGTCTAGAGCTGCTAGTCTAAGTGAGCGGACTATGCTTGACTCGCAAAACAAGACTTTGCTAGGGATTTCAGCGACTCTAAAAAGTGAGCTATTGGCTGGCGCAGGGGCTCCGGAGCTAGCTGATATGCCAGTAGAAGGTCGTATTTCTAGTTTTTATGGTGATAGAAGCCATCCTTTGAGCGGGCATCATCATTTTCATAATGGTTTAGATATAGCAGCACCCCTAGGTACTGAGATCAAAGCCCCTTGGGAAGGCAAAGTCGTCTATGTAGGACAGCTCTCTGGCTTTGGCTCAAACACAGTCATAATGGAGCACCCAAATACTCTTAGAGAAGATGGCAAACTCATGTATTCTGTTTTCGGGCATAACCAGAGTGTTTCAGTGAAGACAGGAGATCTTGTGCCCAAAGGAGAGAGTTTCGCAACGGTAGGCTCCGAAGGCCGTTCTACTGGTCCTCACCTGCATTGGGAGACAAGGCTTGCTAAACCCGGACTCAAAGCCAAAGATCTTTTTAAGCAAGAAATATCCATGACTGTAGACCCATTAAAGTTCGTGTAATCTCTATCTATGACGGATGTCGCTTCAAAACTGCGTTTTTTAGCGCATCCTTAAGGACCCGCTGCAAAACAAATATTGCAGACTTTACGCTAACTGGGACCAAGGCTTAGCCTTGCTCCCAGAGCGGGTCCTTAAGCCTCTATCTATGACGGATGTCGCTTCAAAACTGCGTTTTTTAGCGCATCCTTGACAAGAGAAGTCCACTGAGATAATATTGGACTTCATGAGTGGGATAGGGGGTTTTGGGGGACTAGAGATGAGGGGAAGAGCAGCACTATTAGCGCTCACGAGGTCTACAGTGCACGGAGATTCTATAG
>CAZASO010000009.1:6719-29179 GCA_964487825.1 uncultured Gammaproteobacteria bacterium | reverse complement strand
CACTGCAAGCGCTTCGCACCCGTACTGGGTCGATGCCTAAAGTGTGAGCGCATAGTCCTCTAGCCTATAACCGAGATGCCGAGCCAAGCGCAAAACCTCACCAAGACAGGGTTTTAAGCCCCTGAAGATCTCTAGTGATCTGGGCTACAAGCTCTTCTGGACTATTGAATTTTATTTCGTCTCTAAGTTTAGAGATCAAGGCTATCTTGAGGCAACTTCCGTACAAATCACAATTAAAATCAGGAATATAGACTTCGATACTCAACTTCTCTCCACCAAAAGAAGGTCTCATACCTATATTCATAAGAGCTTTGGGTTGTCCTTCCAAACTAAGAACCTTCACGACATAAACACCTAATGGCGGCAAAAGTAATCCCTGAGCTAGTTCTAGGTTAGCAGTAGGGAAACCCAAAGTCCTACCTCTAGCTTCTCCGTGAATTACAGTCCCCCGAAGAATATAATCATGACCCAGAAGCTGCCTAGCAGAAGAGATATCAGCCTGACTAATCTTCTCTCGAATAGTAGAACTATTGACTCTAAGACCGGCGATACTTACTGGCTCTGCGATCATTGTTTCTATAGATTTGGATTTAGCCCAAGCGCTAAGTATTTTACTGTCGCCAGAGCGAGCTTTACCAAAATGATGATCGAAACCTAGACTGATATAGCGGGCATCTAAAAGTTTCCAGAGATATCTGTCCAAATAGTCTTGGGGACTGAGTTCCATCAGTTCAGTATTAAAATCCAAAAGCAAAGTTAGATCTACGCCCAAGTTCTCAAATAAAGCTAAACGCGTATCGAGATCTGTGATCAGAAGGGGGGCTTGAGGACTGGTGAGAGATCTAGGATGCTTATCAAAGCTCACAACAACAGAACTAAGAGAATGTTGGGTAGCATATGCAATCGCAGATTTAATGATATGCTGATGCCCCAAATGCACCCCATCAAAAAAACCAAGCGCAACAGCAGAAGGACCTAATCGCAAATCCAAACTAGGTTGCCTAATTAACTGCAAGCTCGAATAACTCCTTAGGGTTTATGTTGCCACTATACAAAGCTTTGCCGATAATAACTCCATCCACGGAAGCATTTTGTGCTCGTAGCTCTAAAAGCCGCTTGACATCAGCGATACAAGAGACTCCTCCACTAGCTATAGTACTAATCCCAGTGGCTTTAGCAAAAGCCAAAGTCTCCTCCGTATTAGGCCCCTCCAAAGTCCCATCTCTAGTGATGTCTGTATAATTCACTCTTTTGAGACCATGTGCTTTAAGTTCCAAAGCTAAATCTATAGCGTTCACTTCGGAATCTTCGAGCCAAGCTTCTATTGCAAGCTTCGCCGCTCTACAATCCATGCCGACTATCACTCGGTCAGAAGCCTCTTCTAGAATGGCTTTGACGAAGCTAGGATTTTTGAGAACAGAGCTACCCAAAATGATCCGAGAGATACCAGAGTCTAGAATCCGCATTGCCGTATCATAATCCCGGATACCACCGCCTAGTTGCACTGCTAGCTGAGAGGCTTTCATCATCTCTAAAACCAAATCCAAATGCACTGGCTTAGCCTGCTTAGCTCCATCAAGATCTATAACATGTAAGTAACTTGCCCCTTGCTCAGCCCATCTTACAGCTACTTCAACTGGATTAGCGTCATAGACTGTCTCTTGGCTATAGTCACCTTTGTAGAGCCTTACACAATTCGAGCCCCTAAGATCTATAGCGGGATAAATTGTAAAAGAACTCACTTCGTATAGTCTCTCTTGACCGGCTGTATCCACTGAGTATCTACAGGCTCATAGCTGATCTGAGGGTCTCCATCTGCACCACAAACAGCAATAGTAGTCTTGAGCCAATCATTATCATTGCGATCTGGATAATCCGGCTTGTAATGCGCTCCCCGAGACTCATTGCGCAACAAAGCTCCTTTGGTGATAATTTGAGCGACATCCATCATGTAATAAAGTTCACGCATATAGAACAAACTTTGGTTTGCCCATTTGGAATTGTCTGGGATAGATACTCTTTTGAATCTATCTTTAAGTTCCGCAAGATACTCTAGAGTTTCTTGTAAAGTATTGTTGTATCTCACCACAGTTACATTTTTGGTCATCATGTCTCCCATCTCTACATGTAAGCGACGGGCATTCTCTGTACCTGTTTGGGCTGTAAGCCGCTTGATAAGAGCTTCTTCATCAGCAATAGCTCTTGCTGCTAAAGACTCCGCCAAATCTTTAGTCTGCTTGGAGAGGGACTTAGCATAATTAATAACAGTAGAACCCACCAAGAGTCCAGCAAAAGTACAACTCAAAAGACTATTAGCTCCTAGACGATTGGCTCCATGATATTGGTACTCACATTCTCCAGCAGCAAAAAGTCCGGGGATATTGGTCATTTGTTGTTCGTTGTCAACCCAAAGTCCGCCCATGCTGTAATGCACTGAGGGAAAGACTTCCATGGGTACTTCTCTAGGATCTGTTCCTTTGAATTTTTCGTAAATCTCCAAAATACCACTAAGTTTGCGATCCAACTCTTCGCGAGATTTATGAGTCAAATCCAGATAGACACAGGGTTTGCCATGTACACCCAAGCCTTGTCTGTGTACCACATCAAAAATCTCACGGGTAGCTACATCTCTAGGGACTAGATTGCCATATTTGGGATATTTTTCTTCGAGGAAATACCATGGCTTGCCATCTTTGTAAGTCCAAACCCTACCACCCTCTCCACGAGCGGATTCTGACATAAGTCTATCTTTATCGCTACCGGGTATCGCGGTTGGATGTACTTGAATAAATTCCCCATTAGCATAACGAGCACCTTGACGATAAGAGACAGAAGCAGCAATACCATTATTGATGGTGCTATTGGTTGAACGCCCGAAAACATTACCCGGTCCTCCTGTTGCAAGCACAACAGCATCCCCCATAAAAGCTCTAAGCTCCATGGTCGCTAGGTTCTGAGCTACTACACCTCTACAGACTCCATCCTCGTCTATGATGTTGCGGAGCATTTCCCAACCTTCGTGTTTATTGACTTTGCCTTCAGACTCGAAGCGGCGTACTTGCTCATCTAAAGCATAGAGCAGCTGTTGACCAGTAGTAGCTCCAGCATAAGCTGTACGGTGGTAGAGAGTGCCTCCAAAACGCCTGAAATCCAAATGCCCTTCTGGACTGCGATTGAACATCACACCAAATCTATCGTACATATCGATAATACTAGGACCCGCTTCTACCATGCGTTTGACGGGACTTTGATTGGCCAAAAAATCTCCGCCATAGATAGTGTCATAAAAATGTTTATCCGTGCTGTCACCCTCGCCCTTGATATTTTTGGCAGCATTGATACCACCCTGAGCGCAAACCGAATGAGACCGCTTAACTGGGACTATAGATATCAAATCTACTTCTGCTCCCAATTGAGCTGCCTTTAAGACCGCTCCAAGTCCTGCTAATCCTCCACCTACTATTACTATTTTTGGCATAACAGTAGTAGTCTAACATTAGACTTGTTATGAAATAGGCGTTTTGCTCCAGATGCTAGGCGGCCAAGTCCGAGGCCTTCTCAATCTCAAGATAAGCCAAGCCGGAATGAGTCTATTTTAGATTTATCATAAAAAAGTCATTTCTCAATAAATCTTCTGAAATAAAGGGCATATTCTATTTATATAGGGAGTATCCAAATGACAGAATTAGCAGAAAAATTAAAAATACAAACAGGAAAACTTTTACAAGACAAAACCATAATTATTACAGGTGCAGGTCGTGGCATAGGCAAATGCACTGCTGAACTTTTTGCTGCGCATGGAGCCAAGCTGGTTCTAGCGGATATAGATGCTGCAGTAGCAGAAGAAACTCTCAGTGAAGTTAAAAAACTAGGTGCTAGTGCAACAGTAGTCGCTGGCAATATCGTCAAAAAGTCCGACTGCGATAAAATCTGCAAAGCCGCAGCAGAATTGGGTTCTGGCAGTATAGATTGCATCGCTAATATCGCTGGTATTACTCGTGATGGTGTTATTCATAAAATGACAGAAGAACAATGGAACTTTGTTATAGATGTCAACCTCAAAGGTACTTTCAATATGATCCAAGCTTCTGTGCCATATATGAGAGATGCTGCAAAACAAGAACAAGATACTCTAGGAGCTGCTAAAGCCAGATCTATCATCAATGTATCTTCTACTTCTGGTGTCAAAGGTAATGCTGGACAGATCAATTATGCTGCTGCCAAAGAAGGTCTTAATGGTATGACCAAAACAGTAGCTAAAGAATGGGCTAGGTTTAATATTCGCTGCAACTCAATTGCACCGGGCTTCGTAGAAACTAGACTTACTTCTGCACCATCTGATGATCCGCATCTAGGTGTACCCCAACAACAAATGCAAATGATAGAAATGATGTTCGCTCAAACAGGTCTTAACCGTAAAGAAGGTATGGGTAAACCTATCGACATCGCTAATTCTCTTTTGTTTTTTGCTTCAGATCTTTCTAGTTTTATTAGCGGACAAGTTCTAATCGTTGCTGGTGGGATGATAGATACTTACTAAGCCTCTACCTACGACGGATGTCGCCTCAAAACTGCGTTTTCAGCATCCTTAAAGTCCCATCACGATTTGTTGGGATTGATGCGGATAATGTAATGCAGCGAGTCTCTCGCAAAATCTTCGATCTAATTCGGAAGGTTCTGGATAAAGCTCATCCAAAAGCTCTCGGAGACTGGCTTCTGAGGAAGGAGGATTCTCTCTTAGATAGCGGATTAGCCTGATACCAGAGACCACCAGACCGGAAGACCCCGGTGGTTGGTAATATACATCAATGATGGGGGGGGCTGTCATTTTTTAAATTATCACTCCGAAGGTTTTTCTACTGAAGGATAATCATCCAACACATCTCCGGATGACCACCCCTCGTCTGTTGGAGATTCTTGATTCTAAACTTGAGGATCTTGGGTGCTGAGTGCTGGAATCGGCAGATCATAACCACAGAGAGTATTGAGGTCCTTTACTAGTTGTCTTTCGTTTCCACTAGGACCATTAGTCTCATAAAAATTTTCAATCATAGTAGCTAAGTCATTTTGCGAGGGCCTCGTCTCAGAGATAGTGTGCATGAACTTTGCTTCCTCAACCGTATAGTTTACTGGACGACTAATTGCTCCTAAGACTCTATTCATTTCTTCTTTAGAAAGTCCGCCTCGACCAGCTCTTCCTTGAGGATTTCTACTTATGGCAGCCGCTCTAACATCAGCAATGTCAAGCTGAGGATAAGCGATAAATGTCTCAAAGTACCCGACTGGAGAGCGACCTTTCCGCCAAGCTTCAATAATATGCCATGGAATAAGCATCTCAGAATCATACCTCTTATCTTATCCATTTGGCAAGACCCCATATACAAATTCTTAAGGACCCGCTAAATACAAAATATAGCAAAGTCGCAAACTGCAACCGTGGCTAAGTCCTACTCCTAGAGCAAAAGCCAGTCAAGGCAAGCAGCTTTGCTAGATCAATGCTAAAATGGTGATTATAAGCACATAATGGCAAGCACAATGGTAAAGGCAGAGGCTCAAGAAACTAAAAATAAAGGTTATTCAGCACAAAATATAGAGGTTCTAGAAGGTCTAGAAGCGGTGCGTAAGCGCCCGGGCATGTATATCGGTGGCACAGACCACAAAGCCCTACACCACTGTGTTTATGAGATCGTCAATAACTCTGTAGATGAGGCTTTGGCAGGTTATTGTACTGAGATTGATATAGCCATTAATTCAGATAATTCCATATCTGTGGAAGATAATGGGCGGGGTATTCCTGTTGATATAGTCTCCAAGACAGGACTCTCTGCTGTAGAGACAGTCTTTACGGTTTTGCACGCTGGAGGCAAATTTGGTGGCGAGGACTCTAGCTACAAAGTCTCAGGTGGATTACATGGTGTCGGTGCTAGCTGCGTGAATGCTGTATCTGAACGCATGGAAGTAGAAGTCTACAGGGACGGTAAAACCTATTTCGTAGAGTTCAAAGGCAGACCCTCCAAAGGCCATAGTGTCGGAGCTCCCAGTGAAGCTGTCAAAATCATAGGCAAAAGCTCTAAACGAGGGACCAAAGTTACTTTTTGGCCAGACTCAGAAGTTTTCAAAGAGACTGATTCTGATGGTCATACTTATATGCCCGTTTTCAATCGAGAGACTCTTGCTACTTGTTTCCGTGAGATGTCTTTCCTGAATAAGGGTCTCAGATTGACTTTCACGGACAAAAGACTTAATGAGGATCATCCTCACTATCGAGAGACTTACTATAATCCTGACGGCCTACTTAGTTATGTTCGTTATCTCAATGAGTCCAGAGTCCCCATCCACAAAGATATTTTTGCTTGTGAAGCAAATCACAGCCAAGTAGGTGTTGAAGTAGCTCTACAATACACAGAAAATTACAACGAAGTTACTATTACTTTTGCCAACAATATCAATAACCCTGATGGAGGCAGCCACCTGACTGGCTTTCGTAATGCTCTTACTCGTATCATCAATGACTATGCCAAAGACGCAGGTCTAGTCAAAAGCAAAGAAGAGAACCTCTCTGGTGATGATGTGCGTGAAGGCATCACTGCGATTATTTCTGTCAAAGTTCTCAACCCTCAATTCGAGTCACAGACTAAGGTTAAACTACTTAACAACGAAGTTATCACTGCCGTTCAAAGCGTATTAGGTGATGCACTCAAAGATTGGTTAGACAAACACCCCAAAGATGCTAAAGCTATAGTCAACAAAGCTATACTTTCTCGTCGTGCGCGCGAAGCCGCCAAAAAGGCTCGCAATGCGGTTCGCAGGCAATCAGCCCTCGAAGGTAACGGTGGTATCCCCGGCAAACTTGCGGACTGTTCTAATACTAATCCTGATCTTTGTGAGGTCTACCTTGTAGAGGGAGATTCGGCTGGCGGTTCTGCTAAGCAAGGCAGAGATAGGAATTTCCAAGCCATACTACCACTACGAGGCAAGATCCTCAATGTAGAGAGAGCCACAGTAGACAAACTCTACGACAACCAAGAAATCCAAGCCATGATACAGGCTATAGGTCTAGTACCTCTAGATGAAGATGAAGACGGCAACAAAAGTGAAGCCGTCCTAAAGATGGATGCCTCAAATCTAGATCTACGAAAGCTGCGCTACAAGCGGGTTGTAATCATGACAGATGCTGATGTAGATGGAGCACATATCAGAACTTTGATCTTGACTTTCTTTTTCCGCTACGCCAGACAACTCATAGAGAACGGGCATGTTTTCATAGCACAACCACCTCTCTACAAAGTCGAACACAAAAAGAAAATCAAATACTGTTACACCGAACATCAGTTAGAACTAGCTGTGGCAGAACTAGGTGGCAAACCGGGTATCCAGAGATTCAAAGGTCTAGGTGAAATGATGCCAGAGCAACTCTGGGAAACTACCATGAACCCTCAGTCTCGTACCCTCAAAAAAGTCGCCATTGAAGACGCAAAAGAAGCTAGTCGTATTTTTGATATTCTTATGGGTGATGTGGTTCAGCCTCGCAAAGAGTTCATAGAAGAATATGCTGGATTAGCTGTCTTGGATATCTAGGTTCCGCTCTATATCCAGCTTATAGCAAGTCGCTTTCTTTAGTAGGCCCCTAAGTCTTTATCTATGACTGATGTCGCCTCAAAACTGCGACAACCTTAACCAAGGCTTAACCTAAGAGGGGTAAATTAATTACAGATGTCAGTCGGCGGTATCAATAATCGTAATAATTTTGGTGGCAACCAACAACCCAGCAGTTCGGGTGCTGACGCTAATAGTGCTGGCAAAGAATTTGCTCTAGAAAAACAAAAAACAGGTTCTAGCTTAGTTAGATCTGATGGCGTTAAGAGTCATGATGTCAGCAATATCCGCTCTACCAAAATCATAGACAAAAAGAAACGCAACCGCAAAGGTGCTCCCAGAACCGTTTTGGTAGATGGTGAAATTTACGAAATTTATTTACTCGCTATCGCCTAATCTTTACAGTTGATTCAGGGTAGTGTTTTGCTGTGTCCTTAACTAAGGCTTAAACTTCGTTAGGTACACTAGATTTATTACGAAATAGCTATTTTGAGCAAAGCCACTTTCGTAACATGGTTTCCTCTGAACATGGCTTTAATACCAGATCAACAACCAACTAGTTTCTCAGCAGGGGCTGCCAAGATTAAAACTACTGCTTCAGCTTGCTCCTGCTCTAGTAAAACAACTCAAAGCACTAAAACTTCTGAGCCACCCTCATCTATTAAGAAGCTTGATGGCAATCATCCAGATTTAAGGGTTCAGGGGACTTCTGTTGTTGCATCACCGCTTGTTACAATCGGGACTGGGACTGAGCTTGATGTCCATGCTGATACTCAGCAAGCTGAAGTTCAGGCTGGGACTAAGCTTCAGACCCGTGCTGATAAAGCTACAGCCCAAGCAGAGACTGCAATTGAGGCTCACGCTGATAAGGTTGGAGCCCAAGCAGAGACTGCAATTGAGGCTCACGCTGATAAGGTTGGAGCCCAAGCAGAGACTGCGATTAAGACTCATGCTGATAAAGCTATAGCCGAAGCCATAGGGGCAGTGCTAGGAGCCCCAGCAGCTGCTGCAATTAATCTTGCGATCCAAAGTCTCACTGAGATAGAAAAACAGATCCAAGCGAAACTAAAGAAAGAGAACAAGGAAGAAGGAGACTTTACAGACATTTTCAAACTTCTAGATGAAGCTGAGAAAAAACTAGCTGCGGAAAAACTAGCTGAGAAAAAACTAGCTGCGGAAAAACAGAAAGACACTACTGAGGCATCCCGCCTAGAACAAAGCCAAGCAAGGATAAATGCTCTAGCAGAGCAATTTTGGGGAGAGTTTATAGCAACATTTAGATCTGGGGTTATAGCAGGTGTGAATAAAACACAAATCATCAACGTTCTTGAGTCCTTGCGGAAACAAGGATGGCTTACGGAACAAGATCTAGGACAGTTTCTTAAAAGTAACAAACTTGACCAAGGGCTTGCTACTAAAATCCTTGACGAACTTAGCAAAAACAACGACTGTTTCAAAAAGAATCTAGCCAAGATTGAAGCTAGCCTAATAAAAGCTGCTAGAGAGAGGGGTGATAAACATTATCAACCAAGCAATGTAGATATCCTTATGGCCGCAGCTAAAGATGAGACAGCATTTTTATGTTTTGTGGGTACGCCCGGAGCTATTGCTTTAGATCAAGCTACAGATAGCCGAGATCTGGATAAATTACTTGAGAACCTAAACAAAAAAAGTTCTGCTGAGATAGAGAAGCTTTATGAGCAAAGCTTCAATAAAACTAGATTAGCCTATATCAATGCTGTTAGAGAAGAACTAAAACAAGAAGCTAGGCGTGCAGAACAAAAACAAAAATCTAAACAAGAAGAAGAAACAAGACAAGAACAAGCTGTAGAAAAACAAAAAGCTGAAGAAGAGAAAGCTAGAGACAAGAGAGCCCAACTTCGTTTGGCAGCAGAAGAAAGAATCAAAGCCGCTCTACCTGCGGGTTTCCAAGGTGACTGGAAGAGGCTAGGAGAGGCTGCTCGTAAGGGTTATATTACTCTTGGGGATCTTATGCTTTGTTATGGGCCAAGTATTATCACAGAACTCATTAGAGCTGGGCAGGTAGACCCAAGAGATCCAAAGATACAATCCATGAGGGATGTCGCTTCAAAACCGCGTTTTTCAGTGCATTATTAAGGAACCCGCTTCCAAACTGCGTTTTTCAGTGCATCCTTAACCAAAGCTTAACCCAGATAGTTTCTAATTAAGTATATGGCTGAAAGCCTATACAGTACGAGTACTTCTTTTAGAGACATAGTCAAAATGTCTCAGAGAGAGCTGTTGAAGCCAGCAATCCGGGACTTGGCTAGAGTGGCGGCTGGAGAGAGAGATTCTCTATTTCAGGAGATCCCATCTTTGCAAAGCTCTCAAGAACAGGATCTAACTGGTATTGAGATTGCTGTTAAAGCAGCTCCTAGTAAGCAAGTTCTAGATCCAGAGCCGCTTAGACTTAGTAAAGCTATCGCAAATTTATATGCAAGAAATCTTCGCATAGATATGAAAAATTTCAAAAGAGCCGAGAAGTTATTTATGGCTTTTAGGAAGACCATAGTAAATGAGGCTAGTCTTAAACGCAGTCTGGGACTCTTGGCTAGACAGCTTGAGCAAAGTACCAAGGCGACTGTAACCTTGAAATATGTCGCACCTAGACTGAGTTTTGTTCGTAGTTTGCCTGATAGAACTAAGATCATACAGACTTTTGTCTTTGAGGGTGGAGAACTCAGTATCTATACTAAGTGGGAGGCGACAGGACTAGTAGAGCTGCTGAGAGCCACTAAATATGCGGCAGATAGCTCTAAGACGGTTTTGGATTTTGATATTAAAGTTTGGAAGACCTATTGTCAAGGGACTTTGGGGCTTTCGCATTTAAGCAAGGTTTTGGATATTTGTGAAAGACAAAGACTGAATTTCCATCAGTTTGTATCTAAGCTTAACTGTAAAACCTCATTAGAAGATCTTCTAAAAGCAGCTTTGATTACTAGGGCTAATATTAAGACTGATAAGCGTAGTGCGGCCTTTATAGATTTGCTCAATCGCTCTGGGCAAGAGCTTTCTATTAAAAGCACTAGATTGGTTTCTTCGATAAGCTTGCTATAATTGTCTTGTGCAGCTTATTTTCCAGCAGACCCAAAACCTAATCAAAGATTTCCTTAGGGCTTTGGGTTTATTAGTCGCTCATTGTTTGGATATTATTGAGGCTTGTCGGAAATCTAGTTTCGAGAAACAAGAGTTCCTTGCCCAAGCTGACAGACTGCTTTCTAGTAGCTGGCAATCTGTCGCAGCTATTATGCTAGCTTTGGGTGTTGCGATAGGAGTGCAATTAGCGCCAGAGTTTGATAGTAGAGGTATAGGTTCTGAGATGGGTATAGTTTCTGCTTTGACTATGATTAGAGAGTTAGGGCCAGTGATGGGTTCTTTGATGATAGCGACTCAGTATGGCAGTAGCACTGCTGCAGAGCTTTCCAACATGAAAATCACAGAACAAGTTGATGCCTTGAAAGTTTTTAGAGTAAGTCCTGTTTCTTTTTTGGTTTTACCCCGCTTGCTTGCGGCTTTGTTTTTATTTCCTATCATTAACTGGTTAGCTTCTTTGCTTGGCGTTGTGAGTTGTTATATAACTGCAAATATGGTCGCGGAGATTCAGTTGCGTTCTTTTGCTAATAGTATTTGGTCCTATCTCAAAGTTGAAGACTTGATGTTATGCTTCATCAAATCTGCTATTTTTGGAGCGTTGGTGGTACTTATAGCAAGTAGCGTTGGCTTATCTACTAGTGGTGGAGCCAAAGAAGTGGGCAAAGCCACTACCACTACAGTGATAGTAAGTTTTGTGATGATAGTCGTGGTAGATTTTCTTATTACTGCTCTGTATCTATGATTGATATGGATTTAGCTCAAATCTTTGCCAAGTCAGCTTTAGAGCAGCGACTAGAGAGTTTCTCCAAATTTTATGCTTTATATGCAGAATATAATTCTCACACCAATATCTCTGGGATCCGTTCAGAGACTGATGTCTACACTAAACATTTTTTGGATTCATTAATGACGCTATCTAGTATTCGTGAACTACTGAAGATCAAAACCCCCCTTAAGATTTTAGATCTAGGTACAGGGGGAGGTTTCCCCGCGATACCTCTTGCTATTGCTTTATCTGGAGAAGCAGTCCAGATCTGGGCTTTAGATAGTGTCGCCAAAAAAACCAAATTTGTTTCTAATGTTAAAGAAGAGTTAGGGCTTGATAATTTAGAAGTTCTGAGATCTCGTGTAGAAGACTTAACTTCGGATTATAGTTTCGATATCATTCTTTCTAGGGCTCTTGCTCAATTGTCAGAGACTTTACCAAAGCTCGCTAGATTTTTAGCCAAAGATGCTCTGTATATAGCCTACAAAAAAACCGACATAGAGTCAGAAATCCTCTCAGCGACTGCTGTTGCGCACAAGCATAAGCTGAAGCTTATAGAGCAGAAGCCTTATGCTTTGTTAGATAGCCTAGATAGACAGTTATTGATTTATCGCAAAACATAAGTCGCTCAAATTTGCTATAATCAGCCCTGCGGAGTGGAGCAGTCTGGTAGCTCGTTGGGCTCATAACCCAAAGGCCGTAAGTTCAAATCTTACCTCCGCAACCATCTTTATGTCCGAGGCCCTCACAGTACTAGACCTTAGGGGAGTCGCCTGTCCTATTAATTTCGTAAGGACCAAGTTAGCTTTGGAGAATTTGGACTTGGGTTCCAGTCTCAAGGTGATCTTAGACAAAGGGGAGCCTCTAGAGAGTGTCCAAAAAAGCATCTTAGAAGAAGGTCAGCGCTTAATCAAGACAGAAGATTTCTCTGACAAAGCAGTAACCCTTACCCTTATGCGTCTTAATTAATAGACTTGTTACGAATAGTATCTGGAGCAAAACGCCTATTTCGTAACAAGTCTAATAGATTCTGTTTTCGACAAATCTGCTAGGTTGATGATAGAACAGAACTCATCTATAGACAAAGACGCTCCCCCAATAAGGGCTCCATCGATATCCGATTCTTGCATTTGTTCAGTTATAGTGGAGGCTTTAACAGAACCACCGTAGAGTATCCTCATCTGCTGAGCATTGGTTTCCCCAAATAATATTGTTATTTGTTCGCGGATAAGACGGATAACACGGTTGGCTTCACTCGCTTCGCAGGTTTTACCAGTCCCAATGGCCCAAATGGGTTCATAGGCGATAACGATATTATCCGAAATATTATCCTTGGCTACATTTTGAAGACCTTCTTTGATTTGATTTTGTATCCAAGTATCTGTGAGCCCAGCTTCTCTAGTTTGGAGACTTTCTCCACAACAGAAAATCACTTTGAGTCCAGCATTAAGAGCCCGTAAGACTTTGGCATTCAGGGTTTTATCGTCTTCTTTGAAAATTTCTCTTCGCTCTGAATGTCCGACTAGGACATAGGTTACAGAAAGTTCCTTGAGCATCTCTGCGCTCACCTCGCCAGTGAAAGCACCACTGATATGTTCGGATAGGTTTTGAGCACCTAGCTTGGATTTTTGTATTTGAGTTTGGGCGGCAGCTAGGCTGGTAAAAGTAGGGAAAACCACGACCTCTGATTTGATTTGAGAGTGACTAAGCAAGAATTTTTCTAAAGCACCCAAAAATTCTCTAGTTTCTTGAGAATTTTTATTGAGTTTCCAATTACCTGCGATTAATACTTTGCGAGTCATAAATTAAGTCTCCAGCCCAGTATTTTAGCGCATTTCAGGATAAACAAAAATTTATCTTTTTTTATGATTTATTGTTGACGGCCCGGGCCACCACGCTTAAACTGAGGAAGTGGAATCAAATCAACCCAGTAAGAAAAATTTTCTAGAAATCAACGATCATCAGCTTGTAGAGTTTGCTCAAACAGGTTGCAATCCTTCTTTTGAGGAGCTAGTCAAGCGCTACCAAAAAAGAGTCTACGCTTTACTGTATCAACTCGCTCCAGAATGGAAAGACCTCAATGACTTATCCCAAGAGGCTTTCATTCGAGTTTATAGGGGGCTTCCTAGTTTGCGTAATCCTAGAACATTCAGGTCTTGGCTGAATCAGATCGTCCTGAATCTTTTTTATGATGAGCTTCGTAAGAGACCTCGTACTATTCGTACGGTGAGTATAGATCAAAGTCTTGAAGATGAGTATGGGGAGACGGATTATGCTCGTGATATTCGCGATGAAGCTTTGCGCCCAGATGAAGTAACTAGTAATAACGAACTCTCTGAGATTATTCAAGCTGCGATGCAGCAGCTTCCGGAACAGTTTAGAACGGCCATCGTCCTGAGAGAATTGCAAGGGCTTCAATACGAGGAAATTGCAGAGCTGCTGGGTTGTGCTTTAGGTACGGTTAAGTCCCGTATCTGGAGAGCAAGAGAGAGACTACAGGTTTTATTACAGCCTTATTTCGCATATCAAGACTTTGATGCTGGTGATGAGGGCTTCGCGAATAAAGCTTGTGCTTGAGTTTTAGCTTAACACTCTCTAGGTCTGTTCTGCTTATGCTTGGATTTGTTGCCAAATTGTCCAGAGCAAGGCTTGCGAGCCGAGCGGAGCTGTTTATACTATGGTGATAATGAAGGATAGACCGAAGAAAAAAAACAAAAGCAAGAACCTTAATCTCCAAGAGGTTTCTGGACTTTTGCGCAATTTTTATCAACCGGCCGAAGCTTCTATTCAAAATTTTGATGATTTTTATTCAGAGCTTCGTAATAAATTAGACACTAGACCTATAGACATAGAAACTACTAGTCGCAGAAATCAAATCAAAGAAGACTATCAGAAGCGCGAGAAACAATTAGAAAAAATGCTGGCTGACATGGAGGCGCATCGCCGTAAAGTCAAAGCACCTAAAACGCATCGTAGAGCTTGGCTTGTTTATGCTTGTATCCTAATCCTAGTCTGTGTTCTAGCTTACACAGCCATTTCATAATGAGTCTATTGTTGTTGGATGAGAACTAAGATATAGTCATCAGACTGTACTTTGAGTAGACGATACAGTTCTTGAGGATCTGGGATGAGTGAGTCCGCTCTCAAGAAATAAGCCACAATATCATTCTTGTCTACATGATCTAAGGTTTGTCCAAAGAGTTTGATGTTGTATTGAGCATCTACTAGTAGGTCTCTTTTGGCAGAGAGACTGCCACCGGGTATGGATTTTTCTTCTCTAGCGCCTAGCAAAAACACTTCGGAGAACTCACGATATAAAGAGCCTGCAATACTCATGAATTCAGGGCTTGTAGACACTATGGAGTTGATTTTTTGGGCTTTCCCTAAGCCAAATAAATTCTCAAATTTTTTGAGTTCTTGTTCTGTGTCTTTACCAAGGTCTACCCTAAGTATTTCTACATAAAAATTAATAGGTTTTCGAGCTTTATCATTTTCTTTGAGAATTTTGATGGATTCAGAGATCTCAGCTTTAGTGCCTTTGAGTGCGAGGGCTCCTGTAATGCTTTTGATCTCGATGCTAGGTTTTTCTAGTTTGCTGGAGATGAGATACTGAGCGTCTTCTGCATCTATGTACCCGGGTCTATAAAAGCTTAGCTCTGCTTGCTGATCGAGGCTGTGAACCAGACGGCTAGCGGCTTCTAGCTGAGAAGGGTTGCCGACTATGGTGATAGAGTTTTGACCGGGATTACTGAAGGCATAGGGTTTGAAGGCAGTGTCTTCTTGGTTGATGATGACTTGTTTGAAGAATTCTTCATTGAGGACTCTGGTTATATTGGATGCTTTGTTGTAGAGGATCTGTATATGTTCAAATTCAGCACTACCTATGTCTATCTCTGAGACTATGAGGGTATCGTTTTGAAATTTATATCTGTATTTGGCTAGTTCTATAACTTCGCGAAGCGCATCAATAATGCTTTTGTCGTTAATGCTGATGCTAAGTTCTGGGTCTAAACCTTGGGGGAGCACTATGTCAAAATCACCAGCTTTGGAGAGAGTTAGTAAAATCTCCGAAAGTTTTGTGTGATCAAAAACAAAACTGATTTTTTTGTTGAGCTTTTCGTTGGATGCTTGAGGTGGATAGAAGGCTTTGTTGCTGCGCAAAGCAAATTCACCAGTTCCAGCAAGGGCGGCATTGAGACTAAGGCTTAAAGCTAGAATAAGTAGATTTATCACCAATTTTGATTGTAGCGTCTTTGTTGTCCTTCGTCCTAGTGACTCTCCCGTAATATAGACTTGTTACAAGATAGGCGTTTTGTTCCAGATGCTAGGCGACCAAGCCCGAGCAACCGGTGTATATGAGCCTAAGGGTAAGTAACTATATTTCGAATATGTTCTAGTTTGTTGTTGGAGATAGCAATAAAATCAAAACAGATATTGAAATCTGAGGCTTTAAGTTTTTTGTAGTTGAGGTAAGCCAGAGCAAGTTTTTTTAGTTGCCGGATTTTGGAAGGACTAAGAGCCTGAAGACTATCTAGCATAGAAGCCGCACGGGATTTGACTTCTATGAAAACCAAATATTCTTCTCCGTAGCGAGAAGGGTCTACGGCGACTATGTCTAGTTCACCCCTGTTTGAGTAATGCCAATTCCTGTCCCAGATTTGGTAGCCAGCCTCAAGAAGATAGTCCGAAGCGAGGCTTTCATTTTTTTGTCCATATCTCCTACTATTCATAACCGCTAATAAGTGTTATATTGTGGGCCTATGCCTATTTATTGGCTCTCTTTTATTTTAACTTTTTTGACTTGTCTCCGGCTAGAGGCAGCACCTTTATTGGAACAACAAGTAGCTTTCGAGGGTGATGAAGTAACAATTCGTGGCATCAAACCAGAAGATATGAATCGGAACTTAGATGTTTCTTTCTTGCCACAATCTAGCCCCACTACTATTTTAGAGCTGCCTTATAGGATCGTTAATCGTCTTGGGCGCAAAGTCTTAGCAGTTCAGTTACCACTGATATCTACTAGCTCTGTTACAGGCAGTCTAGTCGTAGAAGCCTCTACTAATGAGGTTCTTGCTAGGTTGCCGATGGTTATATATCAAGAGCCAGCAGGCGTAGATACCCATGCTGGAGATGATCTTCCTGAGGTGCCTAGTACTGTGAGTTCTGGTTTGATAGATCCAGCGACGATTCTAGCTGTGAATCTTAGTTCTTTTAGTACTCAAGTTGGAACTGTTAGCGAAGGAGATAGCATTAAAACCGCCATCCAGAAGCTCCAAGGAACCAAGCTCTCTAAGGGGGCTTTCAATTATGAACAAGTCTCAAGTCCATTAGATATCGGTGCTTTGGTTAGTGAAGAGATTTCTGTGCTCAATATCAATGTGCTCCCTGTGACTAGCACAGGAGCCAATACTACTATCTCTAGACTTATAGGTGGAGTAGCTGGGCAGATTGTGACTATAGTATTTAAGAGCAACAATATTAGTGTGCGTGATAAGGCTGGTGGTCCTGTCATTGATAGCATTAATATTGCTGGTACAGGAGTTCAGATTTTCAATTCAGGAGATGTTTTGAGGCTCTTGTATGTGGATTCCAGATGGGTTGAGATAGCTCGCTCTGTGAACTAATGTTTATGCCAATTCTCCTTATCAGCTCAGGAGCTATTGTTGGTGCGCTTTTGCGCTATGCTGCCTCCCTTTATTTAGTCCAATCTGTATTTGTCGTGAATGTTTTAGGTTCCTTATTGATGGGGTTTTTAGCTACTAAGTTTTTAGCTTTTGATTCTCAAAATTTATCTCTGTTTTTTTGTGTAGGACTCTTGGGTAGTTTTACTACTTTTAGTGCTTATAGCTATGAAGTTCTGACTTTGATTAATACTGGGCAACTAGTCAAAGCCACTGGATATGCCGTTTTCAGCGTGCTATGCTGTGTATTAGCTTGCGCTATGGGTTCCAAAATAGCTCAGTATTTATGAAGATCAAAATTATTTCTTATGGTTACAAATTTTATGAAGAGCAGGGTTTAACGCCACCCAAGCATGATTTTCTTTTTAATTTGAGAGACCTGAATAACCCTTTTTGGGTTCCAGAGCTTAAACCTTTTTGTGGCAGAGATAAGCTTATTCAGGATTTTTTTGCCAAAGATGAGGCTGCTCAGAGTCGTTTGTCTATGATTACTAGTTTGGCTAAAGATTTCATAGATGATTTCTTGTCCAACCCTTTTCGTCAAGAGGCAGATGAGATAGTATTTGCTTTTCGTTGTACTGGTGGTAAACATCGTTCTGTTTATTTCGCAGAGAAGCTTTATCAAGCTCTAGAACCTACTTTTAGAGAACGATTGAACTTAGAAGTGGATCATGTAGATTTACAAAGACATGCTGTTTAGATCTGATTTACGCAAATATACTTTTCCCGGACTTAAGCGCTGGTTGTTCTTTACTGTTATCGGCTTGGTTACTATAGTTTTTGGTATAGCTCTAGTACTCAAAGCGAGACCGGTTACTCTCATCTCTCAATTCACATGGAATTTACTTTCTTGGGTGGCTGATGTAGTGCCACCTACAGTGAGTGGGATTATCGCTATATCTCTTGGACTTTTTGTTTTGCTTTTTTCTTTTTTTCAGTCCAATAAACAAGTCTTAAGCCTGGTGGCTCCAGATGAACAGTCCCTTATGGAGACTTTGGATCGCCATCATATGCAGGGCAGAGGCTTCAAACTTGTAGCTATAGGAGGGGGAACAGGGCTCTCCAATATGCTTAGAGGGCTTAAGGCATATACTGGTAACACTACTGCGGTTGTTACTGTTGCTGATGATGGTGGTAGCAGTGGGCGGCTGCGGCAGTCCATGGAGATGGTCCCACCCGGAGACATTCGTAATTGTATTGCCGCACTTGCTCATGACGACGAGGTTATAACCAAACTCTTTCAATATCGTTTTGATGATGATGCTCCTGAAGATTTACGCAAGCATAGTTTTGGTAATTTGTTTTTGACTGCTCTTGTTGAATTAGGTGGCAGTAATAACATGGCTGATGCAGTCAAACATGCTTGTCGTATCCTCAAAGCAAGAGGTCAGGTTCTACCCATTAGTAATGAGCCTATGCATTTGATTGCAGAAATGGAAGACGGAACCGTAGTGGAAGGTGAGTCCCATATCTCAGAAGCTAACAGCAAAATCCGTCAACTCAAATGTAAACAACCACCACCCAAAATACTTCCAGATGTCCTGAGTGCCGTTGCTGAAGCGGATTTGATCGTTCTTGGTCCGGGCTCTCTCTATACATCTATCATTCCTAACCTTTTAGTTCCAGAATTACCTCGATCTATCATGCAATCCAAAGCTACCAAGATTTATGTTTGTAACATGATGACTCAGCCCGGTGAGACTGATGGCTACACTGTTGCAGATCACATCGAAGCTATTTATCGCCACATCAATAAAGACCCAGAGCAGAGCTTGATAGACTATGTTGTCGTCAACAATATCAGTCCCAAAAAACAGCAGCTGGAGCGCTATGAAGCTGATAATCAATTCCCAGTAGAAGTAGATTATGCTCGCATCAAAAAACTAGGAGTTCAGGTCTTCCCTACGAATCTCCTTCAGAGAGGGGATTTGGTGAGGCACAACCATCGCAAATTAGCGAAGGCTATTATGCAAATTTTCTCTAAAAGTTTGATTGCTTTGCCAACTAGAGCCCGTAGCGATAAATTTTAAAAATAGAATCAGAAGCAATGGCATTCATATCTATGCGAACCAAGCGCACAGGAAAAGATCGACAAGCACTATCACAGCGCATCATGGTGAGTGCGACTGCTTGGCCGGGTAAGCCTGAAATCAGTTCATAGACTTGATTTGCGTCGTAGCGCCTGATATCGAGACCATCTACTGCAACTATGCGATCTCCGGGGACTAGTCCTGCGGCTTCTGCTGGTGTGTTGGGGTAGACTTGTACAACTTCGCTTAGGGAGCCTTGTTTGTGTATATATCTAAGACCGATAATCCCTACATTGGATGGGACATAGTCCGCATCTAGGCTTGAGGCCGAGAGTTTGTAGGCAGCTGAGACTGGTAGAGCTAAGATTACAAGTAGCAAAGCTAGCTTTACAAAGAACCTCATAATTTAACTATGCACCATCTAGGTTAAGAGTCGGTTAACGAGAGTAGAACTCTACGATCATCCTCTCATTGACATTGATGGGGATAAGGTCACGAGCAGGGATCTCACCTAGTTGAGCTTCAAAAGAGTCTTTTTCGCGTTTGATGTAGGGCAGGCTATCTACCCAGTTTTTCATGGCTTCTTGTACTAGAGGCATATTGCGGGCTTTAGTGTGGATGCTGACGATATCACCGCTCTGTACTTGGTAGCTAGGGATATCTACTTTAAAGCCATTGACCAAAACATGACCATGGTTAACGAGTTGTCTAGCAGCAAGTATAGTAGGAGCAAAACCCATACGATAGACAAGGTTGTCTAACCTAGTCTCCAAGAGCTGTAGAAGGATTTCACCAGTAGGTCCTTTTTTGCGAACAGCTCTAGCATAGTATCTGCGGAATTGTTTTTCTAGTATGTTGCCGTAGCTAAAACGGAGTTTTTGTTTTTCTTTGAGGAGGTTCGCAAACTCTGAAAGTTTGGCGCGTCTCTGCCCGTGTTGGCCAGATTTGTAAGGTCTTTTGGCGACTTCAAAAGTCGGCATTCCTGAAAGCAGCTCACCATATCTGCGTGATAGTTTGTCTTTAGCCTTGAGATATTTACCCATAAAAAATAAGTGCCTTAATCAAGCACAGGAGTTCATGATAGCGAATAAACCCTTAAAAAGGCAATATTTAGGGTATTTACCCATATTTTTTAAGCTTTTCGTCAAAATATAGCAGTTAGAAACCTTATATTAATGGTCAATTATGTCAGCTACTAGTTCTCAACTATCCAAAGAAGCCAGAAAGCGTCTTGCTGACAGGATTAATTATTTTAGGACTTTACCAAATCAGATTCTCAAAAGTGCGATTGAACTTGAGGCTTGGTCTAAACCACAGCTCTCAGATATGGTTAGGCATGACATTCGTTCTGTGATGGTTTCTGGGAGAGTTATGCTTTTGAATTGTAGTCAGGAAGCCTGTGCTAAAGAACGCAATAATAGAGGATCTTTAGCTGAGTTGCCTTTACGAGACTTGTTGTCAAATCGTCAAGGGCGAGCCTCGTGC
Organism: uncultured Gammaproteobacteria bacterium; assembly: GCA_964487825.1. GTDB lineage: Bacteria > Cyanobacteriota > Vampirovibrionia > LMEP-6097 > LMEP-6097 > CAZASO01. Next base: position 8,507 of record CAZASO010000009.1, on the reverse strand, counting down.
GCTTAACATTTGTGAGTTTTTGTAGCGGGTCCTTAATGAGTAAACTGATGTTGAATGTTAGAATTTCGGCTAATGCTGAATTCCATTCAGAATAGAATTACTGCCGCTCAAGTTGCTAATTTGCCGCGTTATAAGATCTTTGCTAACCCCTATTTTCAGAGAGCTGTTTTTTTATTAGCTTTGGTTTTGGCTTGGAAATTAATAGCCCTGTCTAAGATTTACCCTAGTTATCTCTTCCCCGGTCCTGAAGAGGTCTTGAAGACTTTTGTTTGGGGTTTTAGAGAGGCTGATTTTGCTCTGGTCATAATGTCTTCTGTGAGGAGAGTGCTAGTAGCCTACCTAGTAGCAGTTCTAATAGGCATAGTCTCAGGACTAGCTATCGCTCGTTACAACTGGCTAGACAATACAGTGGGAGCCAGTCTTACAGCCTTGCAAGCCATTCCTAGTGTGGCTTGGGTTCCTTTGGCTTTACTTTGGTTTGGGATTTCTGAGTGGGCGGTTTTGTTTATAGTAGTTCTGGAAGCCTTTATCCCTGCGGCTTTGGGAGCAAGGACTGCTGCGATGAATATACCTCGTGAAATTATCAGAGCAGCCCAATGCCTAGGAGCCAAATACGCGGATCTTTATTTTAGGGTGATTATACCTGCGATAGTTCCTCAACTAGTTAGTAGTCTGAGATTGAGCTGGGCTTTTGCTTGGAGGGCTCTTATTGCTGGTGAACTTTTTGTGAGTGGATTAGGTATAGGGCAGCAGCTGGAACTCGGTCGTAGTCTAGCAGACATGGCTCAGGTGATAGCCATGATACTTATAGTCGCAGTTGTGGGTTATATCAGTGACAATGTGTTTTTTAGGACCATAGAAAAACAAGTAAAACAAGCTTGGGGTATGCAATGACTGACTTAGTACGAGTTCAAAACATCTCCCTGTCTTATTCCAAGGACAATCATAGAGAATATATCCTCAAAGATTTTTCCCTTTCTATTTCTGCTGGAGAATTTACTTGTATTTTGGGACCTAGTGGTTGTGGCAAAAGTTCTTTATTGGGTTTGATTGCTGGTTTTGTAAAAGCAGAGTCTGGTTCTATCATTGTGGCTGGTCAAAAAGTCCATCGCCCAGACATTAGTCGTACACTGGTTTTCCAAGAATACGCACTTTTCCCGTGGCTAAATGTGATTGATAATGTTGCCTTCGGTCTCAAATATCTGGTCCCGAATAAATCTGAGCGATATATGATAGCTACTCGTTATTTGCAGATGGTAGGGCTAGCTAGACAAGCCAAAAGCTCTATAGCAGAGCTTTCTGGAGGTATGAAACAGAGAGTAGCTCTAGCTAGGGCTCTAGTAGTCAAACCCCAGTTATTACTTATGGATGAACCTTTTGCTGCTTTGGATGATACTTCTAGATCTAGTATGCAAAAAGAACTTACTAGGATTTGGTCTGAACTTAAACCTAGTGTGATTTTTATTACTCACAGTATAGATGAGGCTTTGTTACTGGCTGACAGGATTATTGTTATGAGTAAAAACGATAATCCTAGTGATAGTCTAGTGAAACCACCTAGTATTAGAGCTGATATTCGTATCCCAGAAGCTCGTCCCAGAGAGCTATCTAGCCTAGCTACTTATAGACAACAAATCCTAGATTCCTTGGCTTCTGCTTCAGTATCTATGGCTGCCGGGCAGGTGGCTTATGATGCGGGGATATGAGCTGGGGTTGCTGTGTAATAGATGTTGCATCAGAACTGTGTTTTTAGAGCAAAGCTCTGCCAAATTGAGTTTGGTCAGTAAA
>CAZASO010000009.1:0-6619 GCA_964487825.1 uncultured Gammaproteobacteria bacterium | reverse complement strand
TAAATATTATACCAAATGTGTCAATATGCATGATAATGCCATAATATCTACATGGCTCAGCATAGCTACGAAGCCCTCTATTCCAAATATAGACCCCAGACTCTTGAAGATTTGGTGGGTCAGAGTTCTGTCAAGCAAACTCTTGTAAATGCTATTACTAGAGGACGCTTGCAGCATGCATATCTTTTTACAGGTCCTCGTGGTGCTGGTAAAACTAGCACGGCTAGGATACTAGCCAAATGCCTCAATTGTAGTCAGGCAGTGTCTTTGCCTACTATTGAACCTTGCGGTATTTGTGATAGTTGCAGGGATATAGCAGCTTCTAGAAGTTTAGATGTTATTGAAATAGACGCAGCTAGTCATAGTGGAGTAGATGATACTCGTAGTCTTATGGAGGGAGTTCATATGGGGACTATGGCAGGTAATTATAAGGTTTATATTATTGATGAAGTTCATATGCTGAGTACAGCTGCTTTCAATGCTCTACTCAAAGTCTTTGAGGAACCGCCTCCCAAAGTGGTTTTTATATTAGCTACTACTGAATCCCAGAAAGTTTTAGCTACCATCAAGAGTCGTTGCCAGACTTTAGAGTTTCGCCCAATTACAGTTCCTGACAGTGTTGCAAGGCTTCGCTATGTAGCAGAGTCTGAGTCTATTGCGATAGAAGCTGAGGCTTTGGAGTTTATTGCTAGGCGTAGTGATGGTGCTATGCGTGATGCTCTGGGGCTTTTGGATCAGGCGGCAGCTTTTGCTCAAGAAGGAGAGACTATTAGTCTGGCTTCGCTTATGGATCATCTAGGAGGGATAGCTAGAGAAGACATCGCTAGGCTTTTCGATGCTGTCGCTAAGAGAGATCCTCAGCGAATGTTAGCAAACCTAGAAGCACTTTTTGATAAAGCCAAAGAACCTTTAGTTATCCTCAAAGAGCTTATAGCGTATTGTTTGGGCTCTCTTGAGCAGGCTCAGCATGATTTAGAGAATTTTGAATTGGTGCAAATTATAGAAATTCTAGCTTTGAGTGAAGAAAAACTTAGAAGGACTAGTCAAGCCAAAAATTTTTTGAGAGCAACTTTGTTGAAATTAGTTTATAGGCAAGACATACTGATTGTCAAAGAATTTTCTGAGCGTTTAACAGCATTAGAACAAAATTATAATAATATTATAATGGGCTCCAAAGCCAGTCCCCAAGTGAGACCTAAGCTAGCTCCAGTAAAGCCCGAGCTAGCTGAGCCAACTAAATCTGATATGACTTTGGCTGAGCAGTCGCCTAGCCGAGAAGCCATCCGAACTGAAAAGCCGAATCGAGAATTAGCTAAGCCGAGTGAAGTTAGTTTTCTTGATAGCCTTAGCCCAGCTTGCAAGGGATTATTGGCTAGTAGCAATGCAAGATTAGCTTCTATTGAGCAAGACAAAGCTATTTTCCATATTCCCGAGAAATTTAGATTTCTCAAAACTCGCATAGAAGCTAAAACCACAGAACTCTGTGAAGCAGTCTCCAAGCATCATTCAGCGGTGCAAAATATAGTAATAGAGGTGGTCTCAGACTTAAGTCTGAGTGAACCAGCGGAAGCTAGCCCAGTAGTGGTTTTGAGTGAACCAGCGGAAGCTAGCCCAGTAGCAGCTTTGAGTGAGGCAGTAGAAGCCAGTTCGGCAGTGGCTTTGAGCCCTAGATTGCAGGAGGCTGTTACTATGTCTCGGAATATTTTTAATGCTAAGTTCTTGTCTTAGTGTGCTGCCAGCATCGGTCCCTGACGATTACCTTCACGGAATTGCAAAGCATAAGGGTCTTTGTTAGCGGGGTCAAAGAGTTTGGCAGCAGGACCTTCCCAAACGATTTTGGTGTTGTATAACAGACAGACATGATCTGAAGTACGGCGAATAGTGCTTTCTTGATGGGTAACAACTATACTAGCAGCGTTAGTTTTGGCTTGAAGGTCTAAGATGAGATCTTCGATAATCGTGCAAGACACAGGATCCAGTCCAGCAGTGGGTTCGTCATAAAGTATAATCTCTGGGTCATTGATGATGGCTCTTGCAAAAGCGACTCTTTTGCGCATACCACCAGAAAGTTCACTAGGGTAGAGGTCTTCGACATTGACTAGTCCTACGATCTTTAGTCTGTCTATTACCAGCTCTCGCACTTCTGCTAAGGAGATGAGACCTTCTTTGAGAACTTCTCTAAGCGGGAAAGAAACATTTTCAAGTACCGTCATAGAGTCAAACAGAGCCGAGTATTGAAAAACCATACCCATTTTGTGGCTATAGAGTTTCACGGAGCCAGCATCTTCTTTTTCGAGCCCAGCCACTATTTTGAGTAAGGTGCTTTTGCCACAACCACTAAAACCTATCAGAGAAACGACCTCACCTCTATTGACTTTCATGTTAATGCCATCTAGAACCTTATGATCCCCGAAGGCTTTAGAGAGATTCTCAACTTCTATCATTTTTTCGGTACTATAAATCATGAGGCTAAGAGTCAATTATAATTGTATTTTGTGAATAAAAGCCTAGTCTTAAGCATTATCGCTCTAATGCTCTTCAGTATTCTTGGATTAAGACTGGGGCAGATGCAGATTGTCGAATATGATAAATACAAACAACTTGCTGAGAACAATACCAGCAAATACACTGTTATTCGAGCACCTAGGGGTGTCATATATGATAGGCATGGCAAGATTTTAGCGAGTAGTAAACAAGCTCTGAGTGTTTTAGTTTATCCGTTTAAGCTCAAAACTTTGGAAGACAAACAAAAAGTAGCAGAAAAACTCTCTCAGATTTTGGGTCTTACTTATCAAGATCTTCTCCAGATTTTTATGGACATGCAGGCTACAAGCCCCATGCCTATTACACTTGATAAAGACATTAATGTTAGTACAGCGATCCAGATCATAGAAAATTCTAATTTGTTGCCGGGTATTGAAGTAGAATATCAGGCTTTTCGTTACTATCCTTACGGCATGACTGCCGCTCATTTATTGGGCTATGTAGGTCAGCTTAGTGAGTCCGATATGAAATCTGAGCGTTTTGCTACTTTGCGCATGGGGGATATAGTGGGTAAAGATGGCTTGGAGAAAGCTTTTGATGAGTCGTTGCGTGGTATTAAGGGTGAAAAAAGAATCCCCATAGATAGATTCGGTAAGATCGCAGAGCCAGCTAAATACATCAAAGAACCAGTCAAGGGAGAGGATCTGCATCTGACTATAGACCTCGATTTGCAGCAAGCCGCAGAAGAAGCCTTGCGAAGCACTACTGTTAGAGGAGCTGCTGTAGCCGTCAACCCCAATACAGGAGAGATTCTTGCTCTGGTAAGTGAACCAAGTTTTGATCCTAATATTTTCACTAAACCTGTGCCAACATCTCTCTATCAAGAATTAGTGAGACGACAGTCTTTTCTGAATAGAGCCATAGCATCTTATACTCCCGGCAGTATCTGGAAACCAGTTAGTGCTATCTCTGCTATAGAGCATGGTATTACTAGTGGTCATGAGAGGCTGAATGTTGGGGCTGCTATAACCCTCTCAGGGATTCATTTTGGGGACTGGACTAGTAAACAAGAGATAGTTAATATGGAGCAGGCTATAGCCATGTCTAGGAATACTTATTTCTATCAATTAGCTAAGCGGATGTCTCCCGAATGGATCGCAGAGCAAGGGCGCAAAATGGGCGCTGGCAGACTGACTAATATAGAGTTGATAGGGGAGAGTGAAGGACTACTACCAGATCCCAAATGGAAACAAGCCAAATATCATGAAGCTTGGTTCCCCGGTAATACTTTGCATCTTTCTATAGGGCAGAGTTTTCTTCTACTGAGTCCCTTGCAAGCAGCTAAGATCTACTCAGTGATAGCGACAGGTGGGAGGGTTCCTAGATTACATCTTATCCAAGACCCAGAAAAAGAAAAAGCAGAATCCATCGTTGCTATTAATCCTAAGGCTCTTGCGGTAGTGCGTAATGGACTCAAAGCTTGCATTAACTCTGGAACAGGTAGCTCTGCTAAGTTAGAGGGTCTTAGTATCGCTGGTAAGACAGGCTCTGCTGAGGTGCAGGGCTTCACTCGCAGTACCCATGCATGGTTTGCGGCATATGCGCCAGCCGACAAAGCTGAACTTGTAGTCATAGTCGTGGGAGAAGGCGCAGGTCATGGGGGAGCTATCGCAGCACCTATTGCCAAAAAAATCTTTCAAGCATATTTTACTCTTCGCAGTCCAGCTACAATGAATAGAATATGAACAAAATGCTTTTGTTAATTCTAGATGGCTGGGGCGTAGCAGCTAATGCCCAAGGTGATGCTATCCAAGCAGCTGATACTCCTTACTACGACTCGCTTTTAGCTACTTGCCCTCATACTCTTTTGGAGGCTAGTGGTGTTTATGTCGGACTCCCCGAAGCTATTATGGGTAACTCTGAAGTGGGGCACGAGAATATAGGAGCAGGTCGCATCAATAAACAAAAACTCACTCTCATCTCAGATATGGTGCGGAGTGGAGAATTTTTTGAGAATGTGGCTCTCAATGAAGCGATAGACCATGTCCTGAAACACAATTCCAGACTGCATTTCATGGGTCTTATCTCTGAGGGTGACGTACATTCTCATCTGGGTCATCTAGATGCACTGATAGAATTGAGTCGTAGACGGGCTTTGAACCAAGAGAGAGTATATCTTCATGCTATTAGTGATGGTAGAGATGATCCTCCTAGGGTAGCTGGAGCCCTGATGTCCAGATACCAAAACCAAATCCGCATAGCCACTGTCTCAGGTAGATACTGGGCTATGGATAGAGACAATAATTGGGATAGGCTTCAGCGCTATACGGACTGTGTTCTGCTGGGACACGCTCAGAGAGCGGCTTCCGCTACTGAAGCCGTTGCTCAAGCCTATGCCCAAGCAGACTCTAATCCAGCAGGCTCTAGTGACGAGTTTATACTTCCTACTCTAATAGATCCCGAAGGACTTATTCGTGATGGAGATGCCATAGTGTTTTTCAATTTCCGTCCAGACAGAGCCAAACAAATCTCTAAACTTCTTGGACTAGATCTCAAAAACCGATTAACCAATTTACATTATGTTTGTTTTACTGATTATTCTGATGAACTGGCTTTACCAGTGGCTTTTAGCTCCAAGACCCTCCCGAAGCAAGATCTAAGTATGAGTCTAGGAGAGTATATCTCTAGTCTCGGTCTCAAACAATTTCGAGTAGCTGAAACTGAGAAGTTTAATCATGTAACTAGTTTTTTTAATCAACGCCGCAAACAAGCTTTCCCGCATGAGGACTGGTGTTTAGTGCCTAGCCCCAAGGTGACGACTTATGATTTGCAACCCGAGATGAGTATAGATGCAGTCGTAGATGCTTTATGTTCGGCTCTTAGTCGAGATTATGATTTGATAGTTTGTAATTTTGCTAATCCAGATATGGTGGGACATACAGGCAACTGGTCAGCCGTCCTAAAAGCGATCTCTAAAGTGGACTTGGCTCTGCGCATCAGCGTAGAAGCTGCTCGCCAAGCGGGTTATATCGTAGCTATTACTGCAGACCATGGCAATGCAGATCAAATGTATAACACTGATGCTAGTATTCGCACTGCTCATAGTTGTAACCCAGTTCCTTTTATTTTAGTGGGCGCTCCTCCTGAGTACCAGCTCAAAGCCTATCAGGCAGACCCTTTGAAGCCAGCAGAATCTACGACCCTAGCTTGCATAGCACCGAGTCTTCTTAAGCTCATGGGACTCACTAAACCTAAACAGATGGGGGGAGATTTGTTTTGCAGTTAATTTATAAAGTAGTCGGGATTTTCAGTTCCTATCTTTTCTCGAACTCTTGTCGCTTCCGTATGTTCCCATTGAGCACGCTCAAGCTCTTGTTTTATTCTATTGAATTCTTTGATGAGTTTCTTTGCTCTAGCAGCAGCCTCTTCTTCGTTACGCAAAGCAAGATAGTAGGCTTCTTTGGGGCCAAGGTTAAAAGCAAGAGCTGCCTTTAATGCTTGATTGCTCTTGGCAGCTTCTATTACGGTAGTAGACTTGGGATCTAGCTTGTCGATAATAGCTGCGATGACCGTATCTATGTTCTGTTGGATCAAATAACGCCCTTCCGCCTTAGGGGAAGTCTTCTTCGTTACAAGAGTTAATAAATGCTCTATATCATCCTTCTTAGTTAAGCCACGAATTATTTCTTCTGCCCTGCTTCCGATCTCATCTCTCTGTAACTGCTTTGCTTCTAATTCTTCGGCTGTACCATAACCCTCATAAATGCAGACAGAAGAGGGTAGGATATCATTATTATCATTTGGAAGACAAGTCGCAAGAGCAAGCATCTTGAGGCACTCAGTTCTCTGAGGATGATTTTCTAGGAGAGCGTTGATTTCTTTTGTGTCCAATTTATGGAGAGCATGGATCAGATCCTCTGGATCGAGAGTTGCACTATGAGCTATTAATTTTCGGAGATACTCCTGATATGGGGGCAAAGCCTCTGTTGCCAACTCATTAGGAAATCTCAAGAACCTAGATAAAGCATGACTAGCAGCTTTGCAAAGAGCCTGATTAGTGTAATTCAAGCTAGAAGCAGAATCGACCATTGCTGTGAATAGTTTTTCTGCTTGATGCGGAGCTTGTAATTCGAAG
>CAZASO010000008.1:0-30150 GCA_964487825.1 uncultured Gammaproteobacteria bacterium | reverse complement strand
GGAATCATCTTTTGTCCAGAGGATTACGCTGTCTGAAATGATAATTGAATTAACACGATATGCTTTGCTATCTGCCATAGCATAGGACTCACAATTAGTTAGTTTGAAAGTTTGGTATTGGCCACCAGCATTAGCTGAATTAATGAGTACAAGTAGCTTGTCGTATTTTCGGAGAAGTTTAGTAAGGTCACTCTCGCAAGACTTTATAATTTTTCCAAAACTAAGGACATCTAAACATGCAAGGTAAGTTGATGAATAATTTTGTAATGGTGAAGAATTGATCATGCTTTGTTTAAATTATTTATTTTTGTATTCAACAGGCATTTCAACAATAATCCCGCCCTTATTGTCATATATTTTATCTGGGAATAAGTGATGTTCAAGCGTTTTAAATTGCAAATTTTTTTGAAAATCACACATCGCATTAAGTTCCGATGTATTTTGGATAGCTAAAGGATTGCTTGCTCCATGCCTCTTCCTACCTTCAAATGGAGGCGGTACAAAACCAATTTGCTTATGAGCAATCTCTTGATTTCTTTTAATTACTTTAATTGCTGGTACCAAATCACTGTCACCTGACATTATGAAAGCGACATCATATTCATTAATAAAGGCACCCTCTATCAAATAAGCGACGATATTGGCATCGGTTTGTTTTTCGACAGGCTTCCTCTTGTTTTTATCAATTCTAAAGTAGCCTTGTACAATTTCTATATTTTTGTTTCTCAGAGATTTGATGTATTTTTTATGCCTGTCAGACGAGCCTTTCCCGAAATAATCTGTTACTGCTGTGAAAAAATAAATTTTATTCAATGTTTGATTTGGTAATAAAAAAGATGAACACAAGCTGTGGTAATTCAACCATTTATAACATTTGCCTTTGATTTTTTGATATAGGTCTAATCGATGGTAGTAATTAAACCCATCGATATAAAAATTTACTCTATTGAGCATTGGTGTCATCCCCTAAAAAAAAGCCCTGATCTACTTTGGGTAGTCAGGGGAGCTCATGGCATACACCATGAGGTGATGGGTAATATTGTACCCAAAATGATTTAACTTTGCATAAAAAGTTAAAAGACTTGAAAGAAATTTCGAACTTCATTCATAAAGGCCCACCACTATTGCCCTCATAAGCCAAAACTCGTAGCATAATTTATTAGTCTTAGGACAATAAAAATTTTAGCCAAGGTCTTATGCCGAGCATATAGAGCCATAGGTGGAGCTTGAGCAGAACGAAGATTAGAATAGAGCTTAGAACCACTGTAGATGAGCATTAGATAGAACACTAAAACCAGAAGCGAAATGGTTGCATGAAAAATCAAAAAATAATTAGTCCCGTGAGCGATTTCTCCTGCAACTTTTTCTACGGCTTGTCGTTGAATTTCTATAACTAAAACCAAGATTAAATCTATAACAAAGGCCCCTAGCATGAGAGGGATATGATATTTGGCTTGTTTGCGGTAACGAAGTCCTAGGGCGATGATGAAGAGAACAAGGGTGGAAAAAATATAGAACATAGTGACTCTTATAACATGAGGACAGGGCTCTAGGTCTTTAAGATGAGTATAAGAGCAGAAGCTCCACTAGGAACACTATAAAAGACTCTCAGGAAGGCTTTTCTATAAGCCGTTCATAGGTGATAAGCCTCAAATAAAATAGGCATATAAGTTATAGAGGTAATCCTATGCCCTTTAACCCTATTGATCAAGGAAAATTCAAAGATATTGCTGAGACGCTGCTCTCAGAGGCCAGTAAAAATCTATCTATGTTGCTTAGTAGCAAACTAGATCTCAAGTTTGGTTCTTGGTCTCAATCTAATTTAAATGATGCTACCCATTATTCTTGTAGTTTTCTTGCACCAGCGGGAGCGGCTTTGGAAATAGAAGCCAGTCCTAAGCTTGCTTGGATTGTCGCGGATTTGATGACAGGTGGCAAAGGCACATGGGCAGAGGGTTCTAGCCTAGATGAAAGTCAGACTAATGCTTTGACAGAAGCTTTTAATCAAAGTATCACTGCTGTAATCAATAAACTCAAAAGCAAAGCTCCAATGGAGATGCAGTCTTCTAGCCTTACGGCGACTGGCGTTTCTGGAAATACTTTTAGCTTAGGAGTCAGTATTGATGAGCTTTGTAGTGAAGAGATCTATCTAAGCATTAATGATGAATTAATGCAATTTATGTTAGAGGCATATAGCACTAATCCTCAAGTAGCTAATGAGCGAGAGCATGGTGTTTCGAGTGTAGAGTTTGCTCAATCGCAGTTGAGTAGTCCTTTTGCACCAGTGAGCGAAGATCGCAATTTGAATTTACTTCTAGATATTCGCATGGGGCTTACTGTAGAGTTGGGTCGCTCAGAAATGCCACTCAAAGATATACTCAAGCTAAGTAAAGGTTCAGTTATAGAGCTAGATCGTCTTAGTGGCGAACCAGTAGATCTTTTTGTTAATAACAAGCTTATAGCTAGAGGTGAAGTCGTGGTGATAGACGATAATTTCGGTCTTCGTATCACTCAGCTTGCAGGAAACCTAAATCTCGCTCATGATATGGGTCTAATGGCAGCAGCAGAGTAATGCCTGAGATTAATTCAAATCCCTTTAATAAGCAAGAGACAGCAAGGGCTTATGCAGAGACTGATCCCGTCTATGCTTCTAGTGCTAGAGCGATAATGCAGTTTGTGGCTCCTTCTGGGCTCAGGGTTGCAGATTTAGGTGCTGGCACTGGAGTGTCTTCTGAAATAATTTATCAGGCTCTAAACAGAATCAATCCCCAAGCATCTTTGAGCCTAATAGAACCGAGTGCTCATATGCTGAACGAAGCAAGGATTAGGCTTGGTTCTGCTTGTAAATATATTCAAGCTGTCGCTGAAGAGTTAGAGCCTGATAGTTTTGATTGTATCTATGCGCTGAATTGTTTTCATCTTTTTCCAGATCACTCCAAAGCCTTGGAAGCTATTAGTGGAGCATTGTCTAAAGAAGGGATTTTTGTTTTTAATCTTTCTTCCCCTAGCTTCAAATTTAATCACTTAGAAAAAGCTGAACTTGAGGGCATCTATTCCAATTTGGATTTTTACGCTGAATTGCATTTGGCTTGCCCTAATCCTATTTTGGCTAGTACTGTGGCTTTATTAGCTCATTTAGCTTCTGTATTTAGCGGTATAGAATCTCAAGCACCTAGTCATTTGAGTATTTATGACAGAGAGCAGCTAGAAAAAATATTTAAAACTGCTAAGATGGAATTAGATGGCTACACTGAGCTTGTTATCAGGGTTCCAGCAGAATATCAGCGCAATATTTGGCGCATGATGGCCAAGTCTTTCTTGGACGAAGAGTCTCAGATAGAAACCATCATCTCTGCTATAGAACTACCAGAATTAATACCCATCAGGCAAGCCGTCTTTAAACTATGCAAGGTCTCCAATTAGGCATAATCACTCTAGTCTTGGGCTGCTATCATCTTGCGGCCTTCGCTAGCACTGGGTCTGAAGCAAATCTAGGACTGGCTTGGCGACTGATAGTCATTGTAGTTTTTTTGCTTTTGATGTGGCTAGGACTCAAGAGTTTTGCTACAAGAGTCAAACAAGGGCAAATCCATCTCCCCCAATTTTTGAGCCAAGGCAATAAATTTTTTAGCAAATACTGCTCTTCTGGCTCTCAGCATAAATTTCAATTAGAACCCATCCAGAAACAAGTTTTTCCTGATGGTTCTGAGCTTTGGGTGCTAGAGAATCAGGGCCGTTATATCCTGCTATCCAAGACACTTCAGTCTGGTATTCGTTATCTCTGTGATTTAGCTAGCCCAGTTATTGAGTCTCCCGTGGATAAAGCGTAAGTATTAATTCACAAAAGTTGTTTTTAGTTAAATATTTTCAAAAGCTAGAGCCAAAGAATAAGAGAGCTGTTAAAATGCTGATTGACCTCTGTGCTGGGGTAGCTCAGTTGGTAGAGCATCTGACTTGTAATCAGGCGGTCGAGGGTTCAAATCCTTTCCCCAGCACCATTTTTAGTAGTTAAATCCCCAATCAATTTCATCAGAGCTCCTGCCCCTACTCCTTCTTTGACATGTCCTTGATCGTAGGCGGCTAGATCTAAGTCACCAAGTACTTTTGGGACTTCGTGGCTCCAGCTAAGTTGGCTTCGTTTGCAGCAAAGCTCAAAGAGTTTTTCTATCTGTGCATCAGGATCTTGCATGACCCAATGGCTAGTACTCACTTCTAAATCTATAGGATTTAGAAGACAGAGCTTCTCTATTAGGGCTGCTACGGCTATCATCTGAGAGCCGCCTGCTAGTATGCATTTGTAGCCTTGCTCTAAACAGCTTATAGCCATTCCTGCTACTAGAGCTTGCATTGGGTCACCCATGGCACTTACTGCTAGCAGTGGCTGTTTTTTTACTTGTTCTGGGAAATCAGGCTCTCTTCTAAGAAGCGCTTGGTAAGCGCTTTCTATGATTTCTTGTTTGAGCTTATGATTGGCTTTGGGTAGGCTACTAGAGAGCATCTGAGAGACTTCATAGCCTAGGGCTTTGAGAAGGGCTTGAGCAGTAGTGGTGCCAGCAACGACACATTCTGCAATTATTAGGTTTTTTGCAAAATTGTGCTTAGCTCTGTGAAGTTTTTCTTCTACTGGTTTTGGATGCTTCGCCGCTCGTCCATAAGCAAAAAGTCGCTTTACTTCGTCTAAGTTAATCGCTGAGCCAGTTTCAGGGGATCTTGCGGCTTTGGTGTTTAGATCTGTTAACCAAGACTCATCTAGTATAGGTTTGATATGGGCTCCAGCATTAATGATATGAGGTCGGAGTTCTAGTAATTCTAGGCATCTTCGACTGATGAGAGCAGGGCTAATAATCCCAGCGGGTGATCTAGGAAGTTCGCTCAGGGTCAGGGTTTGACCAAGGCAGAGATATTCAGCATCCAAGGCTGCTGTATAAGCAAGTAGCTCAGGGCTAGCACCAGCAGCACTGATGCCCGGATATTTGATAAGTTCTGTGCCACTGATAACTAAGTAAAAATCCAAGACTATTTTTTGCCCATGCCAAGTTTTTGGGCTTTTTGGTAGATTTTGCCTTCACTAAGTAGAGAGGGGGCGACTATAACTTCGACATCTTGCATCTCGCGAATATTACTAGCTCCTAGTGTTGACATGGATGTCTTGAGGGCTCCTACTAGGTTGTGACTGCCGTCATCAAGACGAGCAGGACCATGCAAAAGCTCATGGGTACTGCATTCTGTACCTACTTCTATGCGAGTACCTCTGGGTAGGACTGGGCTAGGTGTCGCCATACCCCAGTGATAGCCTCTACCGGGGGCTTCTATGGTTCGTGCGAAAGGAGAACCTATCATCACAGAATCTGCGCCACAGGCTATGGCTTTGCAGATGTCTCCGCCTACTGCCATGCCACCATCAGCAATGATGGGGACATAGTTGGAACTCTCTGCGAAGTGTTCATCTCTAGCAGCTTTGCAGTCAGCAATAGCTGTAGCCATAGGTACTCCTATACCGAGGACGCCACGGCTAGTACAAGCTGCACCGGGTCCTATGCCGACCAGAAGGCCAGCAATCCCAGTCTGCATGAGCTTTCTGGCGATATGGTAATCTACGCAATTACCAACTATGACCGGTATGGGATAGCGTTTACAGAATTGAGTGAGATCTAGTTCTATGCTGGGATCTTGTCTAAGGCGTTCAGGGACTGATTTGTGTTCTAGTCCTACTACTGTAGACTGGATGACTATAATATCTACGCCGGCTTCTATGCAGATAGGCGTATAGCGATTTGCGACATTGGGGGTTATGGATACCGCTACTGGTCTGCCTTCTGATTTAAGTTTCATTTTTTGGATAACACTGACTATAAGTTCTTCTTTGATGGGTTCGGAATATACTCGTTGCATGAGAGCTACGAAGTGGTCTTTGGAGGAAGAGGCTATCTCCTCAAGAATGAGTTTGTATGCTTCTGGAGAATAACGAGTGTAGATGCCTTGAAGGTTGAGGACTCCTAGTGCTCCTTCGGCAGAGATGACGCTAGCATTATCTGGGCTGACTACTCCATCCATAGCACTCGCTATGATGGGCACTTCAAAGCTATAAGGACCCAGCTTCCAGCTAGTATCACAAAGTTCAAAATCTAAGGTATTGCCAGTAGGTACTAGGGCTATCTCATCAAATCCGTAAGCTCTTCTACTGCGTTTACCTCGGCCTAATTCCATAAGACTATAATAGCATCAAAAGCAGTCTATGAGCTAGTCTGCTGAATTCAGGAAACTGTGAATTTTGTTTTCTATAGAGGGGGTTCTACGGATTTTTAAATTTTGTTTTATATGTTTGCCCAAAACTAAGATACAAGGTGAGGCTATTTCTGCATTGATGATGTCTTGAGGTAAATCACTTAGGGTTGAATAAATGATTTTTTCATTATCCAAACTTCCATTACTAATAGCTATGGCTTTGATTTGACTGAGAGTATTTAGGTTTCTTAGTTCTCGGCAAATATCTACTGTATGAAAAAGTCCCATGTAGATTACCAGAGTGGAGCCAGATTGAAGTTGACCTGCCCATAGCTGGAGTTTGGAGGGGGAGACCTCATGTCCAGTGCTAAGTATAATAGAATCACTACAATTACGCAGACTAAGAGCCACGCCAGCTAAAGCCGGCAAAGCCAGTCCACTAGTGAGTCCGGGGATTACATGAGCTTCATAACCTCTGTGGTTAACGAAGGCTATTTCTTCAACCCCGCGAGCAAACACAAAAGGATCTCCACCCTTGAGTCTACTGACATTTTTGCCAGAGTCTAGGAACTGGACTATTAGTTGATTGATCTCTTCTTGTTTGAGACTAGCTTTGTTGCGTCTTTTGCCTACAAAAAGCAGTTCTGGAGACCATTCTGGCTTAGCAAAGTTTTTGGCGAGATCAAGAACTCTCGTATCAACCAGACTGTCATAAAAAACCACTTCACTGTTAGCTAGGGCTTTAAGACCTTTGAGAGTGATTAGCTCAGGGTCTCCGGGACCAGCTCCTATCAGCGTTAGTATTGGTTTATCGTTTTGTGTGTTGATTGAAAATCCTCTCTGTGTACCATCTGATAAGTCTAGATCTGCGCGCAGCTTGTCTGCCTTGAATGCGTTCGTGTACTATTTGGCGGAAGCTGGCGATATGCTCTAGCATAGGTTGATAGACATTACGAGCCAAAGGCTCTAAATCTCTGCGTAGGCGCTGAGCTAGAGCAGGGGCTTTGGCGTTGGTGCTGATAGCGATTTTGAGGTCGCCAGCTTCTGCTACGCTAGGAATATAAAAATCACAAAACTCAGGTTCATCTACAGAATTTACTAAGATCATTTGGTCCCTAGCTCTATTGCAGATACTGTTATTCAGCTCTGGGATATCGGTTGCAGCTATCAGCATATAGTAGTTTTGCTCATCTCCTATTTGATAATCCCTCTCAATAAACTCTATGCGTCTTTTGTTTGGAAATTCGCCGCAGAGAGCTCTGATCTCTGGGATTATCGTTGGGGCCAAGACGCTAAGCTCAGCTTCAGTGTTGATGAGCCCTTGGAGCTTTTGGAGAGCTATAAGTCCACCACCTATAACCAGGACTTTGCGTCCTTTGAGTTTAAGGAAAATAGGAAATAGTTTGTTAGATGACAAACTCCCCTCCCTGAGCTTGTTCTTCGTCTTGTATATGTAGACCACATTCGATTTTGTCTTTGCCTGCCCATCTACCTTTGCGTCCTTCGCCGGGGCTAGTGCAGGGTTCGCAGCCTATGCTGTCGTAACCTTGGTCTAGGAGAGGGTTGTAGGGGATAGAGTGTTCGTGAATATATTTCCAGATATCAGATTTAGTCCATTGAATAAGAGGATTGATTTTACCTAGTTTGAATTTGCGGTCAAATTCAAAAGCTTGGGCATTGGCTCTAAACTCGCTTTGATCTCTGCGTATAGAAGTTATCCAAGCTAGTTTGGAGTCTAGTAATTTTGCTAGGGGTTTGAGTTTGCGAAGATAGCAGCATTGGTCTGGATCTCTAGTGTAGAGCTTCTCTCCATAGATAGAGTCTTGTTCTTGGACACTTAATTCAGGTTCTATCATTAAGATGGGTAGTTTATATCTCTCTTCTAGTCTCTGTTTGAGTTCTAAGCTGCTAGTGAACTGATAGCCAGTATCTAAGTTGGCTATAGCTAAGCAAGGAGAGGTAGAACCTAAATCCCTAAGGTCTCTAGTAATTTGATCCTGTCTAATCAGCCCCTGCTCAACTAATGAAGAGAGCATCTCTAGTAGGATACAGCCTTCTGGACCAAAGGCTGTGAGGAAGACTATGTCACCCTGTTTTAATAAATTCTGGCAACTATACTTCAATATATCTAGAGCACTTCGCTTCTCAAACTCAAGCCCTAATTCAGTCCAGTTGATATTAGTGTTTTGCAAGATATTAGCTTCCCCGATATTTTTCTAGGAGGATATTTATAGGCTCAAGCCCGACTCTATCTATGAAATCCCTAAATATTTCTTTGTTGATTTTGTTCTGGAAATAATAATTAAGCAACAGCTCGAGACTGAGGTTGATGTCTTGGTGTAGGTAACGACCTTCTAGGGCTTTGCCGAATTGGGCATTAGCTCCCAGTCTACCACCCAAGAAAATTCTAAAAGCATCTAGCATAGTGTTGTCTATTGATGATTTGACTTTGCAGCCGACTAGTCCTATATCAGCAATGGCATATTGAGCACAGTTATTCGGGCAACCAGTTACAGAGATCATGACTTGTTCTTGAAAGTCTGGGAATTTGGAATCCAAAAATTCAAATAACGACTTAGCTCTTTCTTTGGTCTCGACTATAGCTAAATTACAGAATTCAGTCCCAGTGCAGGCTACACCGAGTCTAGTAAAAGTTGAGTGTTTGATATGAAGACCCAGAGTTTCAGCTTTATGACTTAGGGCTTCGACTTTATCGGCTGGAACATTGACTATGATTAGGTTTTGTTTGTTGGTAGTCCTAATACTAGCTTGAGGGGCATGGTCTTCTATGAGAGAGCTTATGTTCATTAGATCTTCAGATCGAGTTCTACCACTAATAAAAGCTATGCCGATAGCATAAAGCCCATTCTTGAGTGGAATAATTCCAAGGTGATCATGATGAGGACTATGGGGAGCTGGAAAATATTCGGGAAGTTCTGATAACTGACTGCCAGCATCTTCTGGTTTAGCTTGGGAGACCGAGAGAAGAGGAACTCTAGTGAGTTGATAACCAAGTATTTTTTCTACGGCTTCTAAGAATTTTTCTACACCCCAAGCTTCTACTAGGAATTTGATTCTGGCTTTTTGTCTCTTGTCTCTAAAACCATGGTCTCTATAGACTGTAGTAACAGCTATCATGACTTCTTTAGCTTGACTTCGCTTAATAAAGACAGGGAAATTTTTGGAGATCATCGGCTTGGTACTCAATCCGCCACCGACTTTGAGCGTATACCCTAATTCTCCCTGATGTTCTACTCCTACTAGAGATACACAATTAATGTCTGGCTGTGATGACCATTTGGAGCAAGCACTAATAGAGATTTTGTATTTGCGGGGTAGATTGCTGAAATCTGGGTTTCTAGTGAAGAACTTATCTATGTCTAAAAGTTCAGGACTAGCATCAAATAACTCATCAGGATCTAAGCCTGCTAGTGGATTGCCAGTGATATTGCGGGCTATATCTCCGCAGCCACCAGCTGTATCCATATTAATAGCAGCTAGGGTCTTGAGTATAGAGGGGATATCTTCTATGCGAACCCAATGTATTTGAACGGCTTGTCTAGTGGTGATGTCTACGATGCCTCTGCCATAGTCTGTGCCAATTTGAGCAAGAGTTCTTAGTTGTAGGCTGCTCAGCTGTCCACCGGGAATCTTGATGCGCATCATGAAATAGCCATCAGAGACCGGTTTCTGAGCGTAGACACCGTACCATTTGAAGAGAGGGATTAAGTTGGGGTCAATGGCCTCAAAACCAATTTTAGAAGCGGCTTCTATATGAGACCAAACTTCTAGACCTCCGACTTCTTTTTTGAGAGTTTCTATATCTATAGAGGCAGCCATTTGCCTCTATTTTACAGATAAAGAGAAAGAAAAAACCCGCTAGTCTTGAATCAATTAAGATTTAGTTTAGCGGGTTTTGATTTCTTTTGGCTTTTGGCTCTTCCATTAGTGATGAGCAGCAGGTTGCGCAGCAGGTTGTGCTGTAGCTTCTGAGGAAGCTTCAGTACTTGCTTCTGGCGCAGTAGTTTGCTCTTCAGCTTGAACTTGCTCTTCTGTAGCAGCTTGTTGGTTTGAACCACAAGCGCCCAAGAAAATAAGTACTGAAAGTGTTGCCATTACCAATCTTTTTAGGTTTTTCATACAAGCACTGATTGTATATCCTTTCTTGATTTCTTGCAGCCCCCTCTGTCAAAAATTTTATAAGTTTTGTATATCCTTAAGAATCTCATAAGCTATCTAAGTCCTCAAAGCCGCTCAGGGACTGCTAAACTGCCATTATGGACAGAGGATTGAGAATTGTGTATAGCGCTTGTTCTAGCCTTGAAGAAGCTAAGCAAATAGCTTTTGTTTTGCTTGAAGAGGGGCTTGCTGCCTGCATCAATATCTATCCTCAAGTAATTTCGATTTACAAATGGCAAGCAGAGATTCTTGAAAATACAGAAGTAGTTCTTTTGGCTAAAACCCAGCAAGCATCAGTTGGGCCACTGATAGATCGCATCAAATCTCTGCATAGTTATGAGTGTCCGGCCATCTTATCAATCCCTGTAGATGAAGCTTATAAGCCTTATGTAGACTGGCTTCTAGCTACTTTGGCCTAACCTTGAAGTGTTTATTCTTGAACGAAATGGCCCTTATGTACTCTATATAGAACGAAATTAGGAGTTTTCAAATCTCCATTAGGAAGAAAGAATTGACTAGCTTTTAATTCTTTTGCTAAATTAGATCCAGACTTAAAAGAATTGCGCTGAGCGGCTTGAACTAAAAGTTGAGTAGCTAAATAGCTGGTGGCGACATAAGCACTAGGCTCTTTTTTGTAGCGCTCAAGATAAGTCGCCCTAATTTCGTCTGGACAACTAGTACCCAAGACTAAGGCTCCTTCGCTAGCTTTTCCAGCGATAGAAATAAATTTTTTGTCATGGACACCTTCAACAGCAAGGAATTGGAGTTTGGGGATTTTGGCTTTGAGGGCCTTGAGCAAATAACCTGCGTCATTATATTCACCTACAAAAAACACAAGATCAGGATCTAGTTCATCTAAGCGAGCCACAGTTGCGCTGTGATCACTGGTACGCACGGGTATGCGTTCATTGAAGACTATGGTTTTGTCGGTTCGGATTTGAGAGATAAAAGCGGAAGAGACAGAAATACCATAAGGTCTGTCATTGTAAAGAACCGCGATCTTCTTGATTTGAGTTTGGGAATTGGCGTATTGAGCTGCTCTAGCGCTGAGCTGTAGGTCTGTGCCTATGGTTCTAAAAACATAGCCTCTGTTACGAGGAGTCTCTGTGAATTTGGGGTGAGTCGAAGCAGGAGAAATTTGAGGTATATGAGCAGCGGAGTATTTGTAGGAAGTCTCCAAAGATATCTCTGAATTAAGGTGACCGATAACTCCTAATACACCTTGGGCAATAGCAATATCAGCCCTACCTAGACCTTCAGCCACGAGACCCCCATCATCTAGGATAAGAGTTCCTATCTTGTGATTAGCATCTTGCTTTTTGTTGAATTCTTCGACGGCTAGAGTTGCTCCCTCTAGAATGCCCTGACCAAGCGCTTTGTAGGGGCCTGTCAGTGGAGCCGCGATGGCTATATAGTAGGAACCCTTGATGCCTTCCATGGATAAAGGAGATTCGGATTGAAACTCTTCACTAGTCCCATTGGGCTTGGAACAAGCCGTCATCAAAACTAGAACGAGGACTAATAGACTCCGATACAAGGCTCTCACGAACTGAATTATAGCAGGCAAACACAAAGCCTATATATAATAGACTTGTTGCCGAACTTTATTATACATAGTGAGTTTAGTCCAGCTGGAGATCAGCCTCAAGCTATAGCCAAAGTCTCCAAGTATCTTAGAGAGTCTATCAAAAGACAAACTCTAATGGGCATTACAGGTAGCGGTAAAACTTTTACTATGGCTCATATTATCCAAGAGCTACAAAAACCAGCTTTGGTTTTTGCTCATAACAAAACTTTGGCAGGGCAGCTCTGTAACGAGTTCAAAGAATTTTTCCCAGAGAATAAAGTTGAATATTTTATTAGTTACTATGATTACTATCAACCCGAAAGTTATATCCCTCATACTGATACCTATATCGAAAAAACTGCCAAAGTTAATGATGATATAGATAGGCTTAGACACTCTACAACTCAGTCTATATTTGAAAGAGATGATGTTGTCGTAGTTGCTTCTGTAAGTTGTATCTATGGACTTGGTATCCCGGAGTTATATTTTAATGCAGCTCTCAGTCTAGAACTAGGTCAGCACCTAGATCCCAGGGCTCTTGCTCTTGCGCTCACGGAGATACAATATTCCCGCAATGATATAGAGCTGACTAGAGCTAGGTTTAGGGTTAGAGGTGAGATAGTAGATATTTTTCCAGCAAATGAAGAAAGAATACTCCGAGTGGAATTTTTTGCTGATGAAATAGAAAGGCTGAGTTATGTGAGTCCTGTTACTGGAGAGGTTTTCGAACTTCCTCAGTCTGTGAAAGTTTTTCCAGCTAAGCATTATGTTACAGATGAAGAAGAGTTAACTCAAGCTCTGACCCAGATAGACTTGGAGCTTAACCAAAGAATTAGAGAACTCAAATCCATCGGTAAAGATCTAGAGGCTCAAAGGCTCTTGCAGCGCACGAAGTACGATATGGAGATGATTAAAGAGCAGGGTTATTGTTCTGGTATTGAGAACTATTCTCGTATTTTGGAGGGACGAGAACCGGGTTCTGCGCCGAAGGTTCTGATAGATTATTTCAATCGCCGTTATGGAGAAGATGGCTGGATTTGCTTTATAGATGAGTCTCATATGACCCTACCTCAACTGCATGCTATGTATCATGGAGATCAAAGTCGCAAGCAGGTTTTGGTGGATTATGGTTTTCGTTTGCCTTGCGCCAAAGACAATAGACCACTGAAATACGAGGAGTTTGATTCTAGGGTCTCTAATATAGTCTATGTTTCAGCTACGCCCGGAGAAGAAGAACTGAGAGTCTCTGAGGATCGTCTCACTGAGTTGATCATTAGACCTACTGGTCTAGTAGATCCAGAACTAGAACTAAGGTCAACTCAAGGTCAAATAGATGTTCTCATGTCTCAGATAGCAGAGCGAAAAGCACTTGGTGACAGGGTTATAGTCAATACCCTCACCAAAAAAATGGCAGAAGATCTCAGTGAATATTTGCACGAACATAATGTTAGGGCTCGCTATCTTCATAGTGAAATTAAATCTCTGGAGCGTATAGAAATACTAAGAGACCTTCGCATGAATGAGTTTGATGTCATCGTTGGAGTCAACTTGCTTAGAGAAGGCATAGATCTACCAGAGGTGTCCCTAGTCTGTATTATGGATGCGGATAAAGAAGGCTTCCTGCGCAATTATAGAACCCTTATTCAGATGATAGGTAGAGCAGCTAGGAATGCTAGCTCCAAAGTAATTTTATTTGCAGATAGGATCACAGATAGCATGAAACTCGCTATTGATGAGACAGAGAGAAGACGGGCTCTACAGCTGGCTTATAACCAAGAGCATTCCATAACTCCTAAGACCATCTCCAAGTCTTTTTCAAACCCTATTCTGGAGGCTTTCACTAAAGCAGAAAGAGCAGAAGATATGTTAGTGGATTTGGCTATTGCTGATATTTTCTCTGAGACTAATAGTGCTGGCAAAACTTCCAAGCGGAACATTATTAGAGCCATAGACAAACTAGAAAAAGAAATGCATGCAGCAGCCAAAATTTTGGATTTTGAGAAAGCAGCTCAATTTAGAGATCAGTTGCAGACTCTCAGGCAGATCTTAGAAGAGCGTTAAATGCTAGTTAGACCGTTACTACCTTTCATTGAACGAGCATCTGGTTTGAGCTTTTTGAGATAGTCTTGAAAAGCTTCTAGATCAAAATCTTTGTTAACAGATTCGTTAGCTAAGGGGGCAAGTAGTTTATAGGTTTCGGAGTTTTTGCCAAGCCCAATGCTCTCAAACGCTTTATTGGCAGTATTTTTGGCTTTCTTGAGCCATTTCTTGTCACCTTTCTCTAGGTTGCCACCAGCAAGATCAGTTATAAGAACTTTGTTGCCTTTGGCTTGGTTCTTATTCCAATCCCATTGCTGGAAATATAATTCGCCTTTCTCGTCTTGACCGAACTTGAGAGGAGGAGGGTTCTTATCGACAGTATCAACGATCTGAGAAAACTCTTTCATGTGTTCGGGATTTTTGATATCAAAAAACCCTTTCCTCATATCACCACTTAAAGGATTGATTTCAAGACGAGTTAGCCCCGGGGTTTTTTGACCATTAGCGTTAGTGCTTCCAGTAAGGATGTCCTCCATTTGGTTTTTGAGAGCAAAACCTAGTTTGAGTTCTAATTGTTGATCTTCATCAAGAGGATCAGCTTGGCTGAGAGCTTTATTGGGATCAAGCTCTAATCTTCCAGATTTATCCAAGATGGGCTGACCCTTAGAGTCAGTCTTGATGGATATTTCAGAGATTCCAGTTTCTTCATTCTCCATGAAATACCTAGTGCGATCTCCATCTTGTAGGCTAAGTATCCCATTATTAGCAAGAGCCTTGGCGCCAGATTCAAAAGCCTTACCTAACATTGCTTTACTGCTAGCTTGAAGTTTTGTTATTTCTTTTTCGCTGAGTCCCTCTCCTTCAGAGCCTTTGAGCTTGCCTTCAGCCATGATAGTTTTGAGAGTATCTTCAAGTATATTTTTCTTGGCTTCATAGAGTTGGCTGCGGATCATTTCCTTAGTCGCAATGCTGGCTTGTTCTTTGGAGATGACATTTTCTGTAACAGCTTTAGCTAGTTTGCTAGTGCCTTGGGATATTTGTTGACTACCCACAGTCATCTGCATAGTTCCAGTGAGGAACTGAGCAGCAGCAGTAGCTTCCATGGCTTTGCCTGCGCTAATCAATGCCGCTCCAGCAGCAGGGGTGGCAGTATTCATAGCCATGCCTTTTTTGATCATGGCTCTTGCAAAATACTCTTGTATCCCAGCAGCTACTATTCCAGCCATACCTTGGGCTTTACTTGCGGTCCCTTGTCCCATAGCTTGGTTACCACTGTTTCTTTCTTGTGAAGCTCTAGCTCTAGCGGCAGCAGCTAGGCTAGCAGCCGCTCCTTGATTGGCTCTTGCAGTTTCGACTTTTTCGTTCAGCTCGTTTACTGTATTGCCTTTAGTGGCTGTTGGGTTGATTGCTGCTTGATTTACCATTATATTAGTTTTCCTTCGTTTCTCATTGCGGAGGCTAGAGATCTAGCATTCTGGAAGCCAGTACTCTGCCACAAAAACCCATATTTTTTTTGATAATCTAAGAAAATTTTGCGATAAGCTCTGATATGCCAGATTACTAGCCTAGAAGCCTTATCCTGAGTGGGATTGGCTAGGGGGATATTTTTGAGCACATAATCATCTTTGAGTAAATTTTTGGCTCTTGTGAGACTTGCGATATCTTTTAGATCTATAAGAACATTATTAGAATTTTCTTCTAGGATTTTATTGATTTCTGTTTCACTAAGTTTCTCTGCTTGGGTGACATATTTGGCTTTAGGTCTAGTCTCTATACTGATGATAAAAGCAGCTTTATCATGGCTTCTATATGTGACATAACCATGCTCTACCTCTAGCTCTATAGTCCAAAGATCCGCATTTAGACTAGCTTTGAGTTCTATTATATCTTCATTGAGTTTGATGCCTTTGAGCCAGTGTAATTCTTGGGCTTCAGCTTCTAGTACAGCTAAGCAAACATCTTGGCTCTGAGAGATTTTATCTAAGAGAGCCGAATTCATACTTTAGTCCCTTTTTGCTTTAAATTATTGGCTGGCTCTGTTTTGATTGCTGCTGGATTGTTGTGGGGTTTTTGTTCTAGTGTGTTTTTTTGATCATCGAGACTAGTTGCTTTGGATTCTTCCACCTTAGCAGTTTTATTAGAAGCAGCTATCGCAGCTTGAGCCTCTGCAATATTTGCATTAGCTCTATCTAAGTTGGTGGAGGCCATTTGGTATTCTTGTTTGAGTTTTTTTAGTTCTTTAGTATCTACAACCCATTTGCTTGATTTGCCATCAGGGACTTGTATTTTAGGCGGAGGGGACATGGCTGCAGCTGTAGATGATTTGACTAATTCAGCTCTAGTTTTACTTGCATTAAGTGCATTGAGATGACTTGAGTTCATCTGTTCATTGGAGCGAGCAACAGCGGCTCTAGCTCTAGAGTCAGTAGCAGCACTAACGATGCTAGAAGCCTTGCTTTTACTGTCTGTCGGGTTTTGACTAATACTCATCTAGACTCCTTTAGGAATATCTATAGAATATGTATCCAAGCAAGGTTAAGGTTGGGTTAAGGATGCGCTGAGGTCTAAAATATTTGTTTTGCAGCGTAGAGCCTGCAATATTTGTTTTGCAGCGGGTCCTTAAGGAGAGTTAGTTTTGGAGGGGGACTATTTTATCCCAGTCTTGCTCCATGTAAGGAATGTCAGCAATAGTATCTTCTAGGGCTTCGGTGATGCTAGGTAGAGAGTTCTCTTCGACGATTTTGATCTCTATTTCTTTCTCAGCTGCTATCTTAAATATCGTAGAATCCGGTTGGGCATAGCTTTTGAGGGCTAATATCAAATCTGCTTCTTCAATAGTGTTGACTGTTTCAAAATCAAAATCAACCACGCTAAAAGCTCGCTTTAGTAGAGATTTGCTGATGGCATAAGGATAGACAGCCAGACTCTCGCCGTTCTTAGCATATGGTAGTCCTTCGAATTTCTCTGGCTCGGCTGGATCCCTAGCTGGTTCCAAGATTTTGACTTCATCAGTGGCTTTATCACGGCTGCGAAGTTCAGGTTGTATTGTCCAACCACGCAAGACCCCATCTACACTATTGGCGACATTTTTGTGGACATTGACTGTATACCTGTCGATAATCTCTACGCAAATATCGAAAGTAGGTCTAGAAGCTCGTTCTAGAACGGTTTTGCGGGTTCCGCGTTTTTTGGCTTCTTCGTCACCTAGGGTTACAGTTTCTATACCACCTATAAGATCTGAGAGAGTAGGGTTTTGGATAAGGTTCTCCAAATCATTACCATGAGCGGTTCCTATGAGGGTGACACCTCTCTCTGCTATGGTTCTAGCGGCTTCTGCTTCTTCTTCAGTGCCGATCTCATCTACGATAATCACTTCTGGCATATGATTCTCTACTGCTTCTATCATCACATCATGCTGTCTTTTTTCTTTGGGGACTTGCATGCGTCTAGCTCTGCCTATGCCGGGGTGAGGTATGTCCCCATCGCCAGCGATTTCGTTAGAGGTATCTATAATAACTACTCGTTTTTCTTTTACGGTAGATAGGTAATGGGCAATCTCTCTTAGCATGGTGGTTTTGCCAACACCGGGTGGTCCTAAGAGTAGAACGGATTTCTCGCCATCGAGTTGGTCTTTGATGATTTCTATACTACCGAAGATAGATCTACCTATACGCATAGTTAGACCTACGACTTCTCCACTGCGATTACGAATACAACTAATACGATGCAAAGTACCCTCAAGACCCGCACGGTTATTGTCACTGAACTGCCCTAGGTTTTTGAGAATATCATTAAGGATTTCTCGGCTTACATTGCGATTACCCAGAACTATGGTTTTCTTTTTGGAGAAGCGGGCTTCTGGTATGCGTCCTAAGTCTAAAACTATTTCGATTAATTTGGATAAATCGTGCTCTTGAATAATTTCTACTAGATGACTTGGAATTAAGCTGAGAATTTCCTGAATATCATCTTTACGAATGTCTACCATCAATGCTTGTGAGTACCTCTAAAGGCATTGTACCCGAAAATAGAGCCTATTCACAAAGTTGTCTTTTGCTCTCATTATTTTCCTAACAAGCCTAATGAACGGGCTGCTACTAAGGGTTCTGAGCTATCTAAAATTAATTTGCGCCCATAAGAACCAATAGCAATGCCATGTATGGGAACTCCCAAGGCTAGAGCTTTAGCTAGGCTTGTTGGTTTACAGGCACCAGAGATTTGTAGATAGACCTCTGTTGTGAGAGATTCGTTGTGGAGATAATCTAGGACCAGCTTGGCTTTGTTTATACTTGCAAGATCTTTATGTTCTTCTGTTGCAAGTTCATAGCCTGATTCCCAAAGAGAATAAAGGTCTCTAGCCCCAGCCAGAGGTATACCATCTATCTGTAATAAAACTGGAGCGGTGGCGCCATGTTTGGCTCTAACACAGTCTATGACTAGTTTTGCGGCTTTGCAGAGAGACTTGTCGTCAAAAAGATCAGAGCCTATAGAAAAACTTTCTAGGATATCATCTCGAAGAGTCAAGCTAGAATAAAATTTCTTAAAAGCCTCTAAGTCTTGAGAGAGATGTATCTCAAAAGCTTGAGCACCTAGATCTATAAGTTCTAGGAGGCTTTTAGGGGAACTAGCTTCCCATTGCTCAAAACCCAAAGCTCCGTAATGACAGTAGGGGAGGCAGTTTGAGCAACCATAACAGAGGTTGATTTCATAGCTAAATTGAGCTTGATTATCCAAATAGAAAGCTTTAGAGGGGCAGCTAGGCAAGCAGAGTTCGCAGCTAGTGCAAAGATCCCAGTTGAGGTTAATGCGCCTGAAGTGAGGGTCTTCTCCGATATTGACGCTAAGCATAATGCTGGGTCTGCTTAGGCTAGGATCCTCTTTTAGAGCGCGTTCTATGCCTTTTTGTGCAGAGATGAGAGAGAGCGGGAAAGCAGATATATCTATAACATCGGCTCCAGCGTGACAGAAATAATAAGCATAATCTTCGATGCTTTGGAAATCTTTGAGAGCCGCACCAATAATGAGTTTGAGATATTTTCTCTCTTGAAGCTGTTGAAAAATACGACTAGTTGCGGGCATGAGCCTCCTGTCCGGGTACTAGAACTGCTATGCCCGGTGGGCAGGGAGCATAGAGTTTGGGGTTGATGAGCCCTGTGTTCCTCTCCATGAAAGCTTTGCGTGGATTGTAGATTTGTGCTGCGATATAAGGTGGCTGGGAATTTTGGCTAGGGATGGCATGCTGGTCATTAGGAGAGAGGTTCTGGGATATCTTGAGATAAGCTTGATTTAGTTTGAGTATATGAGAAGGATCTGTAGCTACTTGCATTAAGCCTAGAACAGAGTTTGCAGAAAATTTTTCTAGAGCAATGCCTTGTTCTTCAAAAAGAGAAAATAAATATTCGCCTTCCAAAGGCTGCTTGCGTAGATAGAAATTAAATCTCAGAGGATCATCATTGGTAATCAAAGGGAAGGATATCTCGCGACTTAGTTGAATGCTACTGTTAATGAGCTTTTCACCTTGTTTGGAGAAATGTTCTGCAACAGAAGAAATACTCTCCATGAGCAAATAACTAGGGCTGCTGCTTTGTAGCAAACTAAGTGCTTCAGCCACTAAGCCACTATCTATGCGGCTTTGAGGACTAATATGTAAGACTCCGCACTGAGTGAGGGCTCCGAGGCATTTGTGCCAAGACTGGACACTGATGTCGGCACCACATTCTAATGCGCTAGGTGGTAGCAAGGAGCTAAATCTGTAATGAGCCCCATGAGCCTCGTCTACTATAACTGGGATATCTAATCTTTGAAGATCAGAGTAAAAACCTTCGTAACTGGGATTGCTGACTACTAAAGCGGCATAACGCTTGATGTCTGTGATGTTCTGGATATCAAAACGAGTATAGGCTCCAAGCTCGCTTGACCACTGAACTTCAAGCCATTCGATATCAAAACCAGCAAGTATGACTCCAGAGATTACAGACCTATGTACATTTCTGGCTAAGAGCAAGGGCTTGCAAGTGCCTTCTTGAATAGCTAAGGCTAAGATGGCAGCCATAAGCCCAACGCTAGCTCCGTTGATGAGCATATAAGAGTTTCTGGCTCCGAAAAGTTCTGCTATTAGGTCTTGAGTTTTAGCAAGGCAAGCACTAGGATTATGCAAATCATCCAAGCCACTGAGTTCAGATAAATCTCTTGGATTTAAGCTGCCTCCATGTACTGGGCTGTGAAAAGGAGATAGACCCCTCAGTAGATATTTGTCTATAGCCTTGCTTAGTTCCAATGGTCTAAATTTTAGCAATGTGCTAGATTGTGTTTATATGCAATATCTAAAATACAGTTCAGACATTCAAAGTATTATCGATAAAGGAACTAGCCTTTATGTACCTAGTGTTATCGAAAATACCCCCCGCGGAGAGAGGAGTTTTGACCTTTTTTCTCGTTTAATGAGGGAGCGCATTATTTTTTTGGGTACTGAAGTTAATGACATAGTAGCTAGTATTTTAGTAGGACAGATGCTACTACTTGACTCTGAAGATTCTAGTAAGGATATTTACCTCTACATCAATAGTCCCGGTGGTTCTGTTACTGCTGGACTTGCTATCTACGATACTATGCAGCATGTCCGCTCTAATGTGATGACTATCTGTATGGGGCAGTGTGCTAGCATGGGTGCTTTTTTGCTTAGCTCTGGAGAGCCCGGCAAACGCATGGCTTTGCCACATTCTAGGATTTTGATACACCAACCTCTGGGAGGCGCTCAGGGACAGGCAAGTGACATAGAGATCCAAGCCAATGAGATTTTGAGAATGAAAAAAATGCTCAACGAAATCATGGCAAAGAACTGCAAAAAACCAGTCGAGGTGCTAGAGAGAGATACTGATAGAGACAATATTATGACTCCAGCTCAAGCCAAAGAATATGGTTTGATAGATCAAATCATCACCAAAAGACCTTCTGCTCTAGAAGCAGAGGCTGGTAGTTCTCTATAGTTATTTGAGATATGGTAAAACGAGAAGCCACCTTACTGCAATGTTCTTTTTGCGGAAAGACTCAGGATCAGGTCCAGAAGCTTGTTGCAGGACCGGGTATTTATATTTGTGATGAGTGCATTCAACTCTGCAATGAAATCCTCAACGAAGAACAGCATTCCCTCTTAGAAGATGAGCAAGGTTCACAGCGAGATCTAGCTGGGGTTTTAGAGGGTGCTTTGCCGAGACCCAAAGAAATCAAGACGGTTTTGGATGAATATGTCATAGGTAACGAAGAAGCCAAGAAAACTCTAAGCGTAGCTGTTTACAATCACTACAAACGCATTGGCCATAATACTTTGAGCAAAGGCAAAACGGAAGAAGTTGAGATCTCTAAATCCAATATTCTTATGCTGGGTCCGACTGGCAGCGGGAAGACGCATATAGTCGAGACTTTGGCTCGTTACCTTAAAGTACCTTTTGCGATAGCAGATGCTACGACTATTACTGAGGCTGGTTATGTAGGCGAGGATGCTGAAAATATTTTGCAGAGACTTTATCAGAATGCTGGTAGTGATATCGAAAAAGCTCAACGAGGCATAATTTACATTGATGAGATAGACAAAATTTCTCGTAAATCAGAGAACCCCTCTATTACTAGAGATGTCTCAGGAGAAGGGGTCCAACAGGCTTTACTCAAACTTATAGAAGGCACCAAAGCCAATATCCCAGCTCATGGTGGGCGTAAACATCCTCATATGGAGATGTTAGAGATGGATACTCACAATATTTTATTTATTTGTGGGGGGGCTTTTGTAGGTTTAGAGCAGCTTATCGAGAAGCGTCGCAATAAATCCCGCTCCCAGATTGGTTTTGGCTCACTTAGCCCTAATGAAGACGAGAAAGCTAAGATCTTAGCTGATGCTTTTAAGCATGTAGAACCAGAAGATCTAGTGCAATATGGTTTGATACCAGAGTTTGTAGGTAGGTTGCCAGTGATAACTAGTTTGGAAGCACCAGATCTAGAAACCCTGAAGCTCATACTAACCAAACCCAAAAACTCCTTAATAAGACAGTACAAAAAACTCTTAGAATTAGATGGAGTTCGGCTAGACTTCACTGAAGAAGCTATTGTAGCTATTGCAGAGAAATCCCAAAAACGCAAAATGGGAGCAAGGGCTCTAAGAAGTATTGTAGAGTCTGTTATGAAAGATATTATGTTTGAAGTTCCTTCTCGTGATGATCTTACGGAGATTACCATCACCGCTGAGATGGTGGAAGCCCATCAACCTTTGGCGGAAGTGTTGCCTCTCAAAAAGAAAAAACAAGCTTAGGGAGCTTTAATCATAGACATAGCTTTCTAATCTCATCTTAGAATTATTACAAAGAGGGGCACTGAAAGCTTCTAGAGAAGCGTTTTGACGAATGGCTTGGGCTAGAGGGTGAGAGCAAGGACAATCTAAATGTAAAGCATCTCCACCAGTATCATTGAGACCGAGGTCTCCTGTGTATGTAAAAATATCGCTGGCTGTAAGAGAGGAAGGCTCGAAAAGAGTGTGTCGGGTCGTAATTGTGTCAGAGAGACTACAGCCAGCGAGGGAAAGAGTTTTCGAGCTTCGATTATATAAAACAACAGATTCTGGTGATTTGATATGAATATCCTTAAATTTAATAGGGCTTAAATAAGTTTTACTAAGAAGGTAATAAGGCTCCCTAGGGCTTTGTAGATATAAGTCTTGGCTATAGTCCGATTGATGCTCTAGAACATAGTCGCTGACATCGATTGGCTCAGAGCTAGTACTGAGAAGGGTTCTTCGTAATTGTTTGTTTTGTTCTGGGTTTTCACTATAATCATAGATATTTGCTGGTAGTTCTAGGTCTAGTTCACTAAGCTTGAATGGCCTAAACCAAGTCCCCGAGGCATCTTGTTCTAGCCGTCCATTTGCAGAAGCTAGGAGCATGACTTCTATGCTGGGACTAGCTAAACTCAGAAAACCGTCTTGGTAATAGTAGGCAGAAAGCTCATTTTGACCTAGTTTGAGAGCTTCTGTGAATTGATAAATAAGTCCGGGTTTATTCATTTCTTCTAGGC
The DNA here is from genome assembly GCA_964487825.1 of uncultured Gammaproteobacteria bacterium. Taxonomy (GTDB): domain Bacteria; phylum Cyanobacteriota; class Vampirovibrionia; order LMEP-6097; family LMEP-6097; genus CAZASO01. The sequence continues at coordinate 7,082 of CAZASO010000008.1, read as the reverse complement.
TAGTTTGAAGTTCAAAAAGATCTTGAAAGACTAGCTTGGGTGGGAGCTCAATGTGAGGAGCAGCTGGTCTCAAGCGAATAGACTGAGGATAGACACTGATGGCACTTTCTAGCCATTTGCTTTGGAGTTTGACGCCGAGCAAGTAATCACCAAAGACTAGATCTGGACTGGCTTCTATATGTAATTCACTAGCATTTGCATAAAGCACCTTGAGTCTATGGAGTTTATTTCTAGAGTCTTTGAGGTAGACTCTGTGACCTTCTGGATAGTTATTAATAAAACCAGAACCTCTGATGACAAGAGTGTCGCCGGGTGCTAATAGGGCATTGGTCTGGGATAGTTGCGGGGCTGGAATACTGTGCCTGCGCGCGATAGAGGGCAAGGCTGTTAGCACTAAAGTCACGAGTAATAGGTTTGTTATGCAATGGCTTTTTGGTAGCAAGCTTAATAGTTGCTTTATTCCACTTGCTGTCACAAATTTATACCCCAAAATATTTATCATATTCTCCCCCTTCGTATCTCTTGTTGAGTTCTAAGCTAAACCAAGAACCAGTCCTAGCATCTATTTGAGCAGTGTATTCAGCTAGTTTGAGTTTGTCTTTCAGGGCTTTGCTAAGTTCAGAGGCTTCTTGAAAAAAATCATTTAGGATTTGATATTGCAATTCCCTGCGAGCAAAATATATCTGTGTAAGTTCTGTAAGTAAATTTTCTCTGATATTGCTTACTATTCGAGCATTGTTATTAATGTCATTAATTTCAGGATCATAGATGAGTTGACTAAGCTGCCATTCAGCCTTGAGACCAGTGCTGAGTTCTTGTTGTTTTTCTTGATTATTGTCTTTATCAAAACTACTAGTGAGGGAGCCCGTTCCCGTGCTGAAACTATCTCCCCCACTGCTTTGTATGCTTAGGATGTCGTCGAAATTGTGAGTACCAAAGGCCTCTATATTGGGGACCAAATGTCTAAGTCTAGCTTGTCTTCGATATCTCCTGAAATCTTTGCCAGCAGGGAGCCCTGCAAAATCTAGAGCAACTCGTTGAACTTCTTGTACGCTGGGCTCCAAACTGAGTAGCTTGCGAATGAGATCTACAGCATTAGAGCTGGCATTGCCTTTGAGAGTGGGTTTGAGCCCAGTAATGTAATAGATCTCACCTTGGCTAGTACCAGCATAAATTTTGTCGTGATGACTGAGCAGGCTGTATATATCAGGGCTATGGTTCTCTTGGGTTTTGGCAGAAAGGAGTTCTATTTGAGACCAAGGTCTAGAGCTAAGTTCAGAGAGAGCTAAGTAATATAGTCCTTGTCCGCTAGCCAAAAAAAGATCGGTGCCTTGTACTATTAAATCTCTAAGACTAAAAAACCCATCAGGGTTACTTTGGAGACCGCTGGAAGCCTTGTGCCAATTGAGTCCTAGGTCTTTGCTCATGTAGAGTCCAGAGCTACTACTAAGCAACACTAATTTTTGATCTCTGATTACTAATATTTTCCGGAAGCCATAAGAATTATTAAAATCTTTTTTGAGTCCAGCATTGCGTTGTAGCCAACGGATTTGCTTGGGATCATAATAGTAGACACCATGCTCTCCTATGCAAAACTCTGGGAAATCCTCATCAATATTGAGACTCAGCCCTATAGCATCAGCTGGGCTGCCTTTGAGAAGTTGCCATTTATAATCATAATAATCTGATTTTTTGATGCGCCTTGCGCTGTAAATCCCAGTATCGCTGGCTATGAAAATCTGGCTTCTGCCCAAGACGATCTCTCGCACGGCTCCTTTGGAGAAGACTCTTTTGTAGTTCTTGAAGAGACCTATATTAGTAGCCAGCCAATTATTCTGACCATCTATAAGGATTTGATATATTTTGCGATCATCTGGGTTTTCTTGCATGGAGGATATAAAAGAGTTCATTAGATCTATGCGTTTGGTCCCGATGTATAGGTTTCGACTATCTGAATAAATAAAGCTCCCATTCTTAGCCATAGCCTCTATAGGCCCTTGAAAAGGGCTTTTAAGCTCTATTTCTGCTATGTATTTACTCTCGGGCTGGGCTTCAACAGCAGAGCAGATAAAAGAAAGTGAAAATATCAACAAGAGAGCTGTATATGCTTTGGGAAATATAGTATTCTTTATTTGGCTAGACTGGGGAGTCGCCAAGTGGTAAGGCAGCGGGTTTTGGTCCCGCCACTCATGGGTTCGAATCCTATCTCCCCAGCCATTTTTCTTTTTGCTGGATTTTTTGAGTTTCTGATTTATGGTTTGCCGTATTAATTCAGCAAAAAACTCTGCGCATAAGCTTTTCATTGGGTCCCCTTTTGCTTGCAAAGCCTTCGATAAAGAGCTTTTGCATTTAGTTGATTCTCTAATAAGCTAGCTAAAAATGAAAGGGGTCATTTGTCCTTTGCCCAAAATGAAAATTTTCTAGAGTCTTTTGTTTTGCTTTGCTTATTTCAAAAGCCCAATATGATATATTGTTCAGGTGCGCGCCTGTAGCTCAGTGGTAGAGCACTCGGCTTTTAACCGATTGGTCGAAAGTTCAAATCTTTCCAGGCGCACCAGTATTAACAGAAAGAGGGGTGTCTTGCAGGACCTGCACGATAAAATGACACTCGGCCACGAATGCCGCGCAGCGGCATTTGGCTTTAACCGATTGGTCGAAAGTTCAAATCTTTCCATGCGCACCAGTATAGATAGACCCATCATCTCTTTAAATGCCAAATCCCCGGCAAAATAGAAGCAATAAAAATCACAGCAATAATGGGTAATAAATATTTGTCTAGATCTGGGATAAGTTTACCCAAAAAATAGCCTGCAACTGTTAGTCCGATAGCCCAAAGCAAGGCCCCGATTAGGTTGTAGCGGATAAATTTGGGATAGTTCATTTTAGCAATACCAGCAATAATAGGTGCAAAAGTTCTAATAATAGGTATAAAGCGCGCTAGGACTATTGTTTTGGCTCCATGTTTTTGGTAATAGTTCTCAGCAGCGATAAGGTTTTTGCGGTGGAAAAACCAAGAATCCTCTCTCTCAAAGAGTTTGCGTCCGATAGAGTGTCCGAAGGCATAGCCGACATTATCTCCAAGTACAGCAGCAACAAAACAAATCACTAGCAAAATAGGTAAAGAAAGAATATTCTGAGAGGCTAACAAACCAGCACTAAACAAGAGAGTATCACCCGGCAAGAAAAATCCTATCAACAAGCCAGACTCAGCAAAAATAATGAGAAAGATGCCTATATAACCGACATTGATAATGAATTCTGAAAGATCTAAGTGCACTTCTATATTCTACTAGAAGAAGGCTGTGAGATTGAAGCCGATAAACCAATTGTTATCACTGCCATTGTCATTGTTATAGCGATAAGTATTGAAGAGGCTAGCATATAGATGGGAGCTGATCTTATGCACAAAAGCATTGAGATGAGAGATAGCATGAGGAGCTAATTCAGAGTCAGTCCAGACTATATGTGAGGAGAAGGAATTGCGAGCATCGAGCTTATAATAAGCCCCAGCCACTATATTTTCTACATTGCTAGCTTGATTGAGGACTAGGGCATATCTACAGTAAGCACTAAGATGTTCGTTGAATTTCTCGCTAAGGCTAGTGTAGAGTAGAGTGCTGTCGTCTTTGCTTAAACCCAGTCCACGAATGTTCTTGAAGACTTGATCTTGGGCGTAGACTAAACCCATATCCCATTGTCTAGTCTGCCACCAAGTTTTATTAATTTCACTAATAGTATATAAACTTGCACCCCAATCGTTTAGTTCGTTGATTGTGATGGATTGTTTGAAACCCCAAGGAGCCTGTCCCTGATTGCCTTTGATGCTATAGAGCGCACCATAGGAGCCACTAGCTTGTATGCTGTTGAGTTGATCTGGATCTTGTTTGGTTTGGATAGAAGCTAGGATATTACTGTAGTTCGCTAGTGCTCCCCAGAACGCTCTTTCACCGATATCAAAAGGATCTGGATTGATGTCATTCTTGCTAAAGAATCTACGATTCGCAAATTTACCTAAGAGGATTTTTTGATCTATCTCAGTAGTTCTGTGATCATATTGAATATATAGCTCAGGAAGATCTATGAGCGGGTCGTCAAAAAAATTAGCAATATTTTCATCATATAAACCAAAGCCCTCAAGTCTAGCAAAGATGCTAGTTTCTTTATTTAGATTGAGCTGAGATTCCAGACGATAATCAAAGACAGCCGTATGGGCATTGCTGATACTTTCTGTTTGTGCGTTGTAAAAAAAATTAGCTAGAGAGCTGTCTCCATGGATCGAGATGAGATCTAGTCCTAGAGCAGGTCCTAGGCTGACTAGTAATAGATAAATACTGATCCAGTATTTAGCCACTTCGTTTGCCTATGCCACTAGGACTACTGGCTTCTAGGTCAGCTACGCTTTTTTCACCTTTCTTTTTATTATTTTTCTTATTTTTTTTCTTCTTTTTCTTGTTTTTCTTTTCGACAGCAGCTGCATCGCTAGCAATATCAGTGTTGATAGGCTTACCTTCTGTGTAGACTATTGGGATATAGAGACCATCATAATAGACAGAAGCATTGGGGGGCAGGGTCACTCCTTCGAGATCTACGATTTTAGGGTTGCCACCTAGATCTAGATAGACTAGGCTCTCTGGGAGATTGAGAGCGGCGATATCATCTTTATCAAGATCATTATTGTAGAGATATAAATATTCCAGACCCGCTGGTAAAGTTAGACCACTGAGATCACTAAGTTTACAAGAAGATAGATTTAATTCCCGCAAAGTCTCTGGCAGAGTGGCATTCGTGGCAGTAGAGATGCGATTGTTGTCCAAGACTAGTACTTCTAGTCCACTAGGGAGATCGTCTGGGATGCTAGTTAATCTATTGAAACCTAAATCTAGGATTTTAAGAGAACTAGGTAAATTCATTTCATCAGCATTGTCTATAAGATTATCGTAGAGATATAGGCTCTCGAGATTTGCTGGCAAGGCGAGTTGATTGACACCACTGCTGCTAATATTGTTAGAGCTTAGACCTAGCTCTACAAGAGTGTTTGGTAGGTTGAGATTGTTAATGGAAGTGATTTCATTATTGTCTAAATATAAATAGTTCAGGCTAGTATTGAAACTAGCATTGCTAAGATCATTGATGCGATTGTTGTAGGCAGAGAGATAGGTAACTGAGTTAATCAGATTAAGTCCACTAAGATTAGTGAGTTGATTGTAGCTAATATCCAGCCAAGTAGCCCCTTCTGTGATCGAAATATCACTAGCATTGGCTATTAGTTTGAAGGCTTGGTCTTCTATGATTTCTGGAGCCCAGATAGCATCCTCTTCTGCTAGCACTGGATAGTTTGAGAGAATTAAAATTAATATAGCGCTGGATAGACTGATGACTCGGCTTCTAAAATTTTGTTTGTGATGCTTTGTTAAGGATTCTAAATTGCTCATACAGAGTATTTTACCCCTTTGGGATTAATCTGAAACTAGGGAACTAGTGTTTTACTACGAGCCTGATTAATCGCTGTATAGCCGTGACATTTCTGAGCCTTATTATTAGCCAACTTGTTATGAAATAGGCATCTTGCTCCAGAGGCTAGACGACCAAACTACATTTTAGAAGTACGAGCTGATATATAGGACAGTAGGTATGTAGATCAAAGCAAATACAGTACTGATAAGTACTGTGATGGAGATAGTATCGGTAGGGAGTTTTAGTTCAGTAGCGATGGAGATGGTATTAGCACCAGTTGGGACTATAGACATCAAGAACAATAACTTCATTACCATTGGATCGTAGAAGTGCCAGAAATATTTATTGGCTAGTCCTAGTAAAATTGCAACTAGTGGGTAACATAAATATTTGGCAACGAGAGATAAGCCAATAAATTTCCAATCTAGCTTGAAACGCTCTATAGCAGAGAGTCCTAGCCCTATCATCATCATGCCTAATACTGTATAAGCACCGATAAATTTATCCACACTAGTTAGTAAATTAAGAATAATCTCATCACAGATATACTTGAACTGAGGGTTAAGATCTGCCCAGAGGTAGTAATGATTATAGAGATAATTAGAGACTAGAGCTAAGAGGCTGGTGTAGATGGCTGGTAATCTTAGGGTTTTGATCAAAGCCTCTCTAGCACTGTATTTGCCGCTAGCTGCAATCAAAAACGCAAAAGAACTTTCATGAATGGCTGTGCCCAAAATGAGTAGCATCACGGTTCCTAGAGCTTCTTCACCATAGACTATAAGTACTAAGGGTAAGCCGAAATATCCGACATTAGCTAGGCTAGCACTTAAAGATAGTAATCCGGCTTCTTCTTTGTTAAAGACTTTAGTTCCGATGTAGAAAAATAGCAAAGCCAGTCCTAGACTGCAACAGAGCATAAAGATGGGATAGCTTAACATCTCGATGCTGAGTTGTTGTACGAAGATAGCTTTGAAGGTTACGATAGGTACTACTATATAAAGTAAAAGAGGAGCGATGCTTTCTTTCTCTACTTTGAGCCAGCGACCAGCGACATAGCCTAGAGCGATAATAAAATACAGAGGTATGAGTTTGAAAACAAAACTAGCAAAATCGGGCATTACTCTATTTAAGCAGTAGCCCTAACTTTTTGACCACTGAGCATAGCCCAGATTGTGCTAGGTAGTTGCTTGAAATTCACAGGAACTTTCGGTCCTTCTGAAAGTTCACCTTTTTGTAAAGCTTCTAACCAAGCTAGTTTGCCAAAAGCATTAAGAGCAATATTTAGGTAAGCAATGGGACCTCCGGGATGTTTAGAATTTTTGTCGATGATTTAATTGTTCGGGTTTAAGTTTGTTTTGATACTAGGTGAGCAACTGCACTAAGAGAAGCCAAAACTGCTGTTCCCAAAAAGCCCCAGCGCCGGACTTCTTGTATATTTTGTTTGGAGAATAGACCAGATTCTTGTGCTTGATGAAGTTTTTCCACAGAGGGAGTTTCTTCTGCGAGCAGAGCTAGGGGCAAGGCTATTTCTGGCTGCTTAATGGCCTTGACTTGATCAGGATACTGATGTATTGACGGGATTTTAGGTGTTTATTATGATTTGGGTAGAGGCTGCCTTTGCCCTAGCT